>JAZKZB010000076.1:0-4168 GCA_045612425.1 Faecousia sp. | reverse complement strand
CTTATCGTCGTAGCAAAATTCCCGATAAACTTCATCGCAGATCAAGAACAAATCATGCTTCTTGGCAATGTCCGCAATCATACGCATTTCTTCTTTACTCAAGACAACACCGGTAGGGTTGCCGGGATTGGTAATCAAAATTGCCCGGGTGTTTTTGGTAATCAGACTTTCAATCCGCTTGCGGTCAGCGTAGCGATAGCCATCCTCCGGGCTGGTGGGAAGGGCGCGAATCCGTCCGCCTGCCGCATGAACAAAGGTGGTATAGTTCGGATAATAAGGCTCCGGCACAATCACTTCCGTATAAGGATCCAGAATGCTCAGACAGGTTAAAAGCAACGCTTCACTACCACCGGTAGTAATCAAAATATCATTGGGTTCCAATGACACATTCAATCTCTTGTAATATGCGCGAATAGAGTCAATCAACACCGGCATACCGGGAGAATCGGCATAAGCCAACGTCTTTTGGTCAAAGTTACGAATTGCTTCGTAGTATTTCACCGGTGTTGCAATATCCGGCTGACCGATATTCAAATGGAAAATCCGCTTTCCCTCATGCTTTGCCTTGACTGCAAGGGGATGGAATTTTCGCATAGGTGACGGTTCGCAACGATTTGCATTGATGGAAATTTTCATAAGTGCCTCCATTTACCGATAAATCGGTTTTTCTGGTTTTATAATCTTTTATCAGTTGAAATAATTTCGGTGACAGCACAACCAAGGCGATCAGATTTGGAATTGCCATCAATCCATTCACTGTTTCCGAAATGAGCCAAACGGTATCTGTTCTTAAAAATGCAGCCACAAACACAGTCACCGATTGAATGTAAACAAAACGTTTCCAAACGCCTTCTCCAAAAAGAAACTGTGCGCAACGAGCGCCGTAGAGACCCCAGCCCAAGACTGTGGCAATGGCAAACAAGCACAAAGAAACGGCAATGGCAATGCTCACCCAATCTCCATAAACAGAAGTAAATGCAAGGGTCGTTAACGCCACGCCCATATCCCTACCATAAGGAATAGGAATCCCGCTGACTAAAATAACAAGTGCGGTCATGGTGCAAATTACAATGGTATCTAAGAAAACCTCCATAATGCCCATCAGACCTTGCTCAACGGGATGAGAAACTTCTGCAGATGCATGGGCAATGGAAGCCGTACCCATTCCGGCCTCATTGGTAAAAACGCCTCTGGACACCCCAACGCGGATGGCTACGAAAACAGAGCCAATCACACCACCGGTCATGGCAGACGGTGTAAATGCGCCCTGAATAATCGCAGAAAAAGCATCGAAAAGATAGGGCGCGCGGGCAATTAACACACCAAATCCCAAAAATAAATATGCCAGTGACGCAAACGGAATCATTTTTTCCGCCAATTTTCCAATCCGCGCCATACCACCGATCAAAATGCCTGCAATCAATCCCGAAAGAAG
Organism: Faecousia sp.; assembly: GCA_045612425.1. GTDB lineage: Bacteria > Bacillota > Clostridia > Oscillospirales > Oscillospiraceae > Faecousia. The sequence goes on along the minus strand of JAZKZB010000076.1, from coordinate 2,733 downwards.
AAGCCCCATAAGGAAATTGCCAGCAAGCGTCTCTGATCCGCCAAATGCACAGATTGCTTGATTCATGCCGGTAATGACTGCATTCACCTGGGTTGCATTTCCCACTCCGAAAGTAGCGACAACACCGAAGAAACAATACAGATACGCAAGAAAGTGCCACCGGGAGTGCATACCGGAGGTAATCATATACATGGGGCCGCCCACAAATTCATTCCCCTGCTTTTGACGGTAATAAACCGCCAAAGTTGCCTCTGCAAATTTAATCACCATGCCCAGCAAGGCACAAACCCACATCCAAAAGATTGCGCCGGGACCGCCAATGGCAATAGCGCCTGCCACACCGGCAAGATTCCCGGTTCCCACGGTTGCGGCCAATGCAGTGCATAATGCTTGAAACGGAGTCACCGTACCGTCCCGGTTTTTCTTCCCCCGCAGCGTACCAAAAAAGGCCTTGCAGGATTTTGGAAATAACCGGATTTGAACGAATCCGGTGCGGATGGTGAAGTACAAACCAACTCCTAAAATCAAAATCAGAGCCGGGACACCCCACACCATTTCGTTTATCCATTGCAATAACTGCATCTATATTTCCTCCTATCATAGCACTTTTTCATTCATATTTCAAGGATAAAATTCAAAGAGAAAAGCAGTTTCCGACCTCTCAGAAACTGCTTTCGTATATTTACCATGTAGCCCAAATCTCTGGGCAATAGCCAACTGTGGCCTGCTTTCCGTTTCGCACGATTGGCGTTCTCATCAATTCGGGGTTGTCGAAGATTTTATCCTCTTTCGCGACCGCATCATCCATATATTGCATCAGCGTAATATCCGGATGTTTCTTTTCCCAGTCAATCAAATTGTCAACACCGCCAAGGGCGCGCAAAACACTCTCAAACTCTTTGCCGGCCATTCCGTAACGAATTAAATCCACAGATTGAAATTTAATTCGCCGTTCCTTGAACCAACGTTCTGCCTTTTTTGTGTCAAAACACTTGGACTTCCCAAAAATCTGTATATTCAATATGTTACCTCCATCAGGCACAGGCCTTTTGCCTCCGCAAGAAATCCGGCCTCTTCTCTTTTCGCACCAAATAACGTTTCCACGGATTGAACACTTCTCTTGTGCAAGCCCACTTCTATCAGAGTTCCGACCAAAATCCGAACCATATGGTGCAAAAAACCATTCCCGTTTACCGTAATGCGAATCTCATCCCCATGTTTGGAGATATTCAAGGAATGGATTTGCCGGATAGTGGATTTTTTTAAATGCTTATTTGCGCAAAAAGCGGAAAAATCATGCTCTCCCAGAAAAGATTGTCCCGTTTCTATCATCCTATCCAAATCCAATTTATCCGAAATCACGGAAACATATTTACGTTCGAAGACACACGGCGTAGATCCATTCCAAATGCGATAACAATAAGTCTTACTCTTTACATTCAGCCGAGCATGAAACCGGGGAGAAACCTCTTTGCAAGAATATATGCCCAAATCCTCCGGCAAATAACTGCGAAGGTGGGACAAAATCTCCGAACAAGGCATCATACTATGGCAATGAAAATTTGCCACCTGCCCTTTTGCATGCACACCGGAATCCGTACGCCCACTACCCACAATTTCAACAGATTCGTCCAATATTCTGGATAACGCAGTCTCCAATTTCCCTTGTATGGTATCATCGCGTCCGGGCAATCGTTGCCAGCCTCGATAGCGAGTACCATCATAACAAATATCAAGTCGCAAATTCCGCATCCTGACTCAATTCCTCTCTGGCCTCCCGTTCACTATCCGCAGAAAACAGAAAACGCCCAAATGTATCATAAACCTGAACATGTCCTTGTACATATCGAATGGTATACATTGTTATCTCCCCTTTCGGTTTGTAACAATAGATTACCATCATATAAGTCCATTAAACCGGACTTTATCCATCAATCACCTGATATCCGGCGTTCACAATCGCTTGCTTTAACTGCTCAACGTCCCCGTTTCCGGTAACTGTCACAGTTTTTGCCTGTAAATCCACCACAGCATTCTCCACGCCCGGCACGGCTTTACAAACATTCTCCACAGTGGCCTTGCAATGCACACACATCATGCCATCCACAATCAAAACCGTATCCATCCGTTTCTCCTCCTCCGGTTTCTTTATCGATTTCTGTTTCTTCTTTCCAAAATTCCGCAACCGAAGTGCATTGGTAACCACAAATACGGAACTGAAACTCATCGCAGCAGCCCCAATCATAGGGCTCAGTTGAATCCCAAAGGGCAAATAGAAAACACCGGCCGCAATGGGAATACAAAGGCAATTATAGAAAAATGCCCAAAACAAATTTTCCTTGATATTGCGAATGGTAGCCCTGCTTAAAGAAATCGCATCGCAAACTGCAGATAAACCACTACCCATAAGCACAACATCCGCCGATTCCATCGCAATATCCGTACCTGCACCAATGGCCATGCCAACATCTGCGGAAACAAGAGCCGGGGCATCGTTAATCCCGTCGCCGACCATAAGAACTCGATTCCCCTCCGCCTGCAAACGTCTTACCGTTTCCGCCTTTTGAGAAGGCAATACATTGGCGACAATCCGGTCAATGCCGGCTTGATTGGCAATGGCCTGCGCAGTAAGTTCATGATCACCGGTAAGCATCACCACATTTAACCCCAACTTCTTCAGTCTGGAAACAGCCTGAACGGAGTCCGGCTTTAACGTATCCGATGCAAAAATAG
>JAZKZB010000075.1:0-7737 GCA_045612425.1 Faecousia sp. | reverse complement strand
TTAATATTTTACCATAAAAATTTCAAAGTGCAAGCCTTTGCACGAAAGCACACAAGGAGATTGACTATGAATATTAAAATTACAGCCGACAGTACTTGCGACCTTTCTGCACAGCAGTTAGAACAACATAATATCACGCTTTCCCGTTTAACTGTGGTGAAAAACGGTGAACAATTCATTGACGGACAAACCATCCACCCTGCGGATATTTTTGCCCATGTTGCCGCAGGTGGTGACCTTTGCTCTACCTCCGCATTCAGCATAGGCGACTACGAAGAATTATTTAGCAAATACGCCAATGAATATGACGGTGTCATCCATATTAACATTGGCTCCGGTTTCTCCGCCTGCTACCAAAACGCCTGCATCGCCGCTGAGAACTACCCCAATGTCCGGGTCATAGATTCCCAAAATCTGTCCACCGGTCAGGGTTTAGTGGTCTTAGAAGCCTGCCGTTTGGCAAAAGAATGTAATACTTTAGATGAAATTGTTGAGAAATTAAATGCATTTACCCCCAAGGTAGAGGCAAGTTTCCTTTTGGATCAGTTAAAATATATGGTCAAGGGCGGACGTTGCTCTTCTGCCGCCGCATTGGGGGCAAATTTATTGAATTTGAAACCCTGCATTGAAGTAATCGGTGGCAAAATGAGTGTTGTTAAGAAATACCGTGGAAACTACGCCAAGTGCTTAACAAACTATGTGAAAGACCGTTTGGCCGACCGGGATGATTTAAATTGGGATAACATGTTCCTCACCTACACAACTGTGGATGATGATTGCTACAAGGCCGTCACCGAAGCCATCCGCGAGCATGGACATTTCGAAAATGTTTTCGAAACGCAAGCCGGCTGTACTGTCTCCTGCCACTGTGGCCCTGCAACATTAGGAATTTTATTTGTCAGAAAATAAGACTGTTTTCTTCCCGGAATGGTACCCATTCCGGGAATTTTTTGCTTGTATTTTTCAGTAGTTATGATATACTGTGCTGAGAACAAACAGGAGGTCATATCATGGAATATTCCAAACTATTAGACCTTTCTACAGAATTAGGTTATCGCCTTGCCATGTCCGGCGCGGAAACCTTTCGGATTGAAGAAAGCATTACCCGTGTCTTACGCGCGTATGAAATTGATGCGGAAGTGTTTGCCATCCCAAATTGTCTGCATGTGAGCATTGAGCCGGTCATCGGCAGACCCCTGACCCGAATGCGTCGTATCGGCAGTCACGGAAACGACTTGGATGCTGTGGAACGCTATACCAATGTCAGCCGTAGAATTTGCACAGAACGCCCCGCCCCCGAAATCGCGCAAAAATGGCTGGATGAAGCCATTGCCTCTGCCCGTTCCTACCCACTTTGGTTGTACTTAATCGGAAACTTTTTGGGAGCATTTGGCTTTACTTTTCTATTTGGTGGCGGATTTTTAGATGCACTGTGTGCCGGTATCTGTGGCATCCTGATTGGATGTATCATTCGATATATGGAGAAAATCGGCGCAAATCAATTTTTCCGATTGCTGATTGCCTCCTTTGTCATGGCTCTGCCCGCTTATTCCTTCGCCATTGCCGGTATTATCCCCAACGCGGATGCCTCCATTATCGGGGCCCTCATGCTTTTAGTTCCCGGACTATTATTTACCAATGCCCTGCGTGATATTATCCACGGAGACATCAATTCCGGTATTAACCGCATTGTACAAGTTGTATTAATTGCCATGGCCATTTCCTTGGGCACTGCCGCAGCATGGTCGCTACTAACCAATCTGTGGAAGCCAATCCCCGAAAGCATTCCCATCTCCAATGGTTATCTCCTCAACGGGTTAGCCGCGTTTTTAGGATGCATCGGTTTTTCCATTTTGTTTAATATACATGGGCCGGGAATCCTGATTTGCACATTAGGCGGTGTTTTGACATGGACGATTTTCCTGGTATCCAATCATTTTATTGGAAATGATTTAACCGCTTATTTTATCAGCACCGTCTTCGCTGCGGTATATTCAGAAATTATGGCAAGAATACGCAAATATCCTGCCATTTCCTATTTAGTTGTAGCCATCTTCCCTCTCATACCGGGAGCAGGCGTTTACTATACCATTGCCTATGCTGTAAGAGGTCAAATGGACGCCTTTAGTCAGCAAGGGTTTCACACCGGCGCTGTAGCAGGTGTCATGGCCGTGGCAATTTTGCTTGGCTCCACCACCGTTCGTTTGATTGCGACCAGAAAAGCACGTAATTAAATTCCATTCCTCTGGGCAACCGTTACTTGCGGTTGCCCGTTCTTGTTAAATGCGCAGACAATTCCCCAATTTTCCTTATTTTTCAACAAATAGTATTGCCAAAAATAAAACATTTTGATATAATGAAGTCCTATGGAAAAGAGAGTAAATTTCTATGTCAGTCGCAAAAACGTACTGACATGGCTGACCGCCTTATGTTTGGTTGGCTCGGCAGTGACCCGCATTGTGATTGCCTGTTTGAAAGGACCAGGTCAGTCCCTTGAAGTGTGGAGTCAAATCGTTCTGCCGGTTGCAGCCCCCTTACTGTTTGCGCTGGTCCTCCTGCTTGGCGGAAGGGAGTTTTTTTATAAAACCGCCATTCCTGTTTGGCTTTTAGGTCTGTATTACGCAATTCGCCCCCATGCAATACTGGGCAATAACACCTTTTTCCTATGCATGTTTATCACTTGCATCATCTTCTTTTGTAGCCTATATACTGCCATATCCAGCGGACGGATTCACTATACGTGGATTATGCTCCTGCTAATGGTTGCCGCCTTAGCGGCGCTATACTACGAGTATATCACCACCCCCTCTTTATCCTCTCGCAATCTATCTGTCTATGCGCAGTATCTACCGATTTTACCCGATGCGCTATTGTTTGTAGGTGGCATTTTCCTAACCTTTGCCATTCGTGTGCATCCTCAGGGGGAATATCACCCCACATGGGGTGACCGCAGCGACGGCAGAAAAATCCGCACCTTGGCTCCCATGGCGCAAATTACGTCCTACTTCCAGGTTGAACGCAATACCTGCACCAACTTGTTTGAAGAATCCTTTGAAATTACCCATATTGAGCGCTATATCCGCCAAAAAAGACGGGAAGGCTACACGGATTTTGGCCTGACCCATGTGCTCTTGGCTGCCTATGTCCGGGGTGTGGCAAAATTCCCTCAAATTAATCGGTTTATTTCCGGTCAAAAGGTTTATTCCCGTGGCAATGACATACAATATTGCATGGTCATAAAAAAAGAAATGACTGTAGACTCCCCTGATACTTCCATAAAAGTACATCTGACCCCCTATGATACCGCAATTGATGTTTATAACAAACTCAATGCCGCTGTCGAACAAGTCAAAGCAACCACAGAACTTGACTCCGGTCTGGATAGTTTAATCATGACCCTGAATCTTGTTCCCAGTGTAGTCCTCAAGTTCCTTGTTTGGTTGTTAAAACTGTTGGATTATTTTGGTCTTCTGCCCAAATTCCTGACAGAACTCAGCCCGTTCCATGGCAGTCTGTTCTTTACCTCCATGGGTAGTCTCGGAATTCCTCCTATCTATCATCATTTATACGACTTTGGTAACATTCCGGTATTCGGCGCTTTTGGATGCAAACGCAAGGCTCTGGAGATACTGGAAGATGGCACTGTGGTACAACGCAAATATCTGGATTGTAAATTCTCCTTAGACGAGCGGATTGTGGACGGCTATTACTACGCTGCTTTCTTCAAGCATTATAAACGCATTTTGGCCCATCCTGAAATTTTAGATAATACGCCCGAAGAAGTCATCAGTGACATTGACTAATTATGAAACAAAACAAATTTCTTTCTCTGCCCGGGGGGTTCCCCTGGGCAGAACATATTCATATATACGATACCCTGCCCTCAACCAACGACTTGTTGAAAAATATGGCTGCAAACGGTGCGCCTCACGGTAGTGTAGTGATTGCGAGATCCCAGACAGCAGGTCGTGGCAGAATGGGTCGTAACTTCTATTCTCCTGCCCATGACGGTTTGTACTGCAGTGTACTTCTTCGCCCAAACTGCTCTGCTACGCAATTAATGCACTTAACCTGTGCCGTTGCCGTGGCGGTATGCGATGCCATGGAAGAAACCTTTTCCTTCCGGCCCAGCATTAAATGGACAAATGACATCGTTCATAATGGCAGAAAATTAGGTGGAATTTTAACCGAACTCAATCTGGATGCATCCGGAAATGTCAATTCTGCCATTATTGGCATTGGTATCAACTGCAATCAACGCCCAGATGATTTCCCCTCTGATATTTGTGACTTCGCAGGCTCTGTGCGCGGTTGTACCGGAAGAATTGTAGACATTGACGCATTCACATCTCAGATATTAAAATGTCTTTACGCCACAAGTGAAAGGCTCCTCCAAAGTAAGGATGCTATCATGCAAGCCTATCGTCATGATTGCATAACAATTGGAAAAGAAATTTCCGTCATTTCCGGAGATACTACCTTTCATGCAATCGCCACAGATATTGATAACGATGGCGGTTTAACTGTTATCTGCAAGAATGGCGAATTGAAAACAGTCCGATCCGGAGAAGTTAGCATTCGCGGTATGTACGGTTACGTGGAATAAATTTTTGTTGCATTTCTTGATTTATTTGGTTATACTGTAGTTAGAAATTATTTATGGAGGCGATTGCCATGAAAACTTATAAAATTGTTTTAGAAGTATTGATTACCTTGGCCGCATTAGCCGGCATTGTCTTTGTCGTAGTCAAGTATGGCGACAAAATCATTGCGTGGGTGAAGAAACAACTCAATAAAATCGGCTGCGAACTTGATTGCTTCTGCGAGGACGATTTTGAAAATCCTGAATTAGAAATGGCCAACTTCGAAGACTAAACATAAAATCCCACCGGCTTAGCCGGTGGGATTTCTTTTTCCCTTCATCTAATCCTGTGCGATTGCACAGGATTTTTACATAAGAACAGCCCACCCGTGGTTTCACGGGTGGGCCAAACTCTATTGGGGATTAGCCTTTTTCAGCAGCGACCAAAACATCGTAGTAGTTAATCTTGGTTGTGCCTTCAAAGACGTTGCAGTTGACGTAGTCCTTCTGAACTTGAGTCAATGCGTCAAATGCCTTTCTGGCATTGGAAATTGCGGTGGCGTCGGTGCCCATAGCCTTGATCTGCGCAATCACGGCATCTGCAGCGGCCATATCGGCCTCGGTGCCATTGAGTACCACTTCATCTTCGTCGATGACCATGAACTCATCCACATACATTTCGCTTCTGCCGTAGATCATCACAGCGGTAATGTAGTCGCCATCTTCCAGATCCACAGGCATTGCCTTGAATTCACTGCCGTTGACGCTGAAGGAAGCCTTACCATTACCCAAATCCAAATCGAAGGTCAAGGTATTCCAGCCTTCCTGCAACTTCAGTCCGGTCGCCTCATCGCTTCCCATGAAGTAAACTTCGTTCTTCTTCACTTCCAAGCCGACAGGAGCATAATCCGTATATTCTTCTGTGGTATAGGTAGTTTGCAAATCAATGCAGAAACTCAATTCCTTAGGCGCGTAGATGTTCATGGAAACTTGACCCTTCTGCAGGTAAGGAATACTTCTGGTTACCTTATACAGACGAGTGAGCAACATGGAGTAATATCCGTCAGTTGCATAACTTGCAGAAGCAGAAACGGCACCGGAGGTGATATACCAACCCTCATTCTCAGGATTGCCGTACTCAAAGGAGTCAAATGCGCCCTTGGTTTTGGTTAGCCAGTTATCGAAATCGTTGATATACAGACCGCTAACGTTGTTGTCCAAGGGGTTATTAAAGGTTACGAACATAGCCGTACCGAACTTGGAGAAGGAAATGTTGGTGCAATAATACTGATGGCCCACATAATTCACAAAAGGCGTTTGCAGGAAGATGTTCTGAATATTCCGGTAGGTGTCACCATTAGTAGTGGTAGCAAAGACCAAGGGGGTACGGGTATAGGACGTAGCGCCTACTGCACTAAATCCAGGCCAGCCAAGAATCAGAGAATCCTCGCCGTTCACTTCCCAGGTATTGAAAATAGGCTGAGTATTAACTGCGGAAATATCGGATTCTTCACATTGGGTCCAGTTCACACCATGATCACCGGACCAGGAAATACCAAAATGGAATACACCGCCCGTTTGTAAACGGAAGATGTGAACCAACACGCCGTCATCACGTTCCATGATGGTACCTTCGGAAGGACCGTTCTCAAAACCACCATCGCCGTAAATCATAACATCATCAGACCAGGTCCATGTCTTTCCGGCGTCCTTACTGTAAATAACGCGAGCACCGGGTGAATGAATTTCCGGATCGGCAGATACACCATAAGACCAAACATAGTCCACATTCGGGCCGTCACCGTCAAAGGTAGACAGAACCAAGCCATTGTTATAGTTCTGACCGGACATGCCATAGCCTTTATAATAATCGTAGAAAGGCAGGTCTACACCCTTGTTCCAGGTCTTGCCACCGTTATCGGAATAAACGTGGTGAGAATGGAACGCCCAACCTTTACCGTTACCGGCAGCGCCGGGAGTTACGTCATACTGATAATAAGTAGCGTAAAGCCGTCCGGTATTGGGGTCAAACATATAACCCGTTGCAATAGAAATATCATCTCTTGCGGCTTCACAACCAGGATCCGGATTGTTCCTAACGCTGGCAACTGTACGCCATGTATAGCCACCATCAGTGGACTCTTCAAAGGCGCCGGCTCTGATCGTTACCACAGCGTCATACTCCTGCACATCTCCGTTTGCAAACACAGTGCCCTTCTTCAATGTGTAGGTATAGGAAGGTAAGGCAAGGCCGGTTTGTGCCTTAGTCCAAATCTCCTTGGTACCGTAAACCACTTCATAGACATATTCCTTATTGGAAAGGTCCAGCGTGTTGGCACTTTCACTGTATGCAATGGTCAGTGTTACGGAAGCGCCCTGAGCAATCTCAGGTACACGGACAACAATTTTGCCGTCCTTAACGTAGTGATACAGGAATTCATCGCCCATCTTCACACGGATAGAAGAGTCCGCGCAGGTAATGCCCAAAGCGTTTATGTCGATGGTCCATGCATAATCGGTTTGGTCCTTACCGGTATTGTTGGAAAGGGTGTATTCCACAGTATTATAGGTTGCGCCCTTTGCACCAAAGAATTCTTCATAACCGGCCGTGATCATTTCGCCGAACAGGCCGCTAAAAGTATATTTTGCTTCTTCCCAAATGCCGAAGTGTGCCTTCACATACTGCGCTTCCGCATTGAAACCGTACAGATGGAGTCTACGGCCATCGTGGAGAAGTTTCACACCCTCAACGCGGGTATAGGTAACGTTATCGTTACTGACCCACAATGTGATGTTAGAGGAAACAACCCGAGTATCATTGTCAAATTCGGTCAGCGTTACATAGTTAACCTTTTGAACAGAACCGAAGTCGTAAATGATACTGTTGCTGGATGCATCAAAATTGAGCACCGCATCGGAATAAGGCAGACCTGCGCCAGTGGCGGGATTGTAATCGTTCTTAACAAACAGGGTTCCCTTACCAAAGTTGTAGCCGGGTACGCGGAAAGAGAAGTGTTTCTTTTCACCGGTTGCCTTAATTTCAGCGGTCAGGATCACTTCCTTCACGCCGTCATCCGGACGGGCTACCTTACCGGTGGTGCTGATGGTAGTGGGGTCAGAGGTATACCAGGTCAGTTCCACACTCATTGCGTTTT
>JAZKZB010000074.1:0-8940 GCA_045612425.1 Faecousia sp. | reverse complement strand
TTGGTCGGGATGACAGCCCTGCTTTCAAGGAGGCGATCCTTCGGTTCGCTGCGTTCCCTCAGGATGACACCACAAAAATATAGGAGGAAACACAAATGATTAATCGTAAGCAGTACCCCAACCATCATGTTTATGAGATGGAAATCGGTGGCCGTACTCTGGCCGTTGAGACCGGTCTGGTTGCCGAGCTGGCAAACGCAGAGTGCATCTGCCGTTACGGTGACACCGTGGTGCTGACCACCTGCACCTGCAACCCCATCCCCAAGTCCGGTATCGACTACTTCCCTCTGACCATTGAATTTGAAGAGAGAATGTACGCCGTAGGCCGGATTCCCGGTTCTTTCAACCGCCGGGAAGGCAAGCCTTCCGAACGGGGCATTTTGAACAGCCGTATTATCGACCGTCCCATGCGTCCTCTGTTCGACGAAGAATTGCGTAACGACACCGTCGTCACCTGCACCGTGCTGGCCAACGACCACGAAAACCCCGTGGAAATCGTGGCTTCTTTGGGCGCTTCCATCGCCATTGCCACTTCCGACGTGCCTTGGAACGGACCTGTTGCCACTACCAACGTTGCCCACGTGGGCGACCAATATATCATCAACCCCTCTGTGGAAGAACGGGATGCCTGCGATTGCTTCGTATGCATTTCCTCCACCTTTGAAAAGGTTGTGATGATTGAGACCGAAGCCAACGAAGCCCCCGAATCCGTGGTTTACGAGGCCATTCGCATTGCCCACGAAACCAACATGGAAATCGTGAAGTTCATCAACTCCATCGTGGCTGAAATCGGCAAACCCAAGTTCACCTTCGAAAAGGCTGCCGTTAACCACGATTTGCTGGATGACCTGATTGCTTACGGTCTGCCCCAGATTGAAAATGCGCTGGACACCGACGACAAGAACATTCGGGAAGAACGGCTCACCGCCGCCCGTTTGGACTTCCAGGAAAAGTTTGGCGAAAAGTATGAAGACTTCGAAACCCACATTGAGGTTTGCCTCTACAAGATGCAAAAGAAAGTGGTTAAAAAGTGGTTGCTGGAAGGCAAGCGCGTAGACGGCCGTGGCATGGACGATATTCGTCCGCTGGATGCTGAAGTCGGCATTCTGCCCAGAGTTCACGGTAGCGGTCTGTTCGCTCGTGGCCAGACGCAAGTGCTCTCTATCTGCACTTTGAATACTCTGTCCGCTGCGCAGAAATTGGACACCATTTACGATGAAGAAACCAAGCGTTACATTCATCACTATAACTTCCCCGCTTTCTCCACCGGCGAAGCAAGAGCCGCCCGTTCCACTTCCCGTCGGGAAATTGGTCACGGCGCATTGGCTGAAAAGGCGCTTCTGCCCGTGATTCCCTCCGTGGAAGAATTCCCCTACGCCATCCGCGTGGTCAGTGAAGTGCTTTCTTCCAACGGTTCTACCTCTCAGGGTTCCATCTGCGGATCTACCCTGGCATTGATGGACGCCGGCGTTCCCATTAAGCGGCCCGTTGCCGGTATCTCCTGCGGTCTGATTTCCGATCAGGAAACTGGCGAATGGAGAACCTTTACCGACATTCAGGGCGTGGAAGACTTCCACGGCGAAATGGACTTTAAGGTTGCCGGTACCACCGAAGGTATCACCGCCATTCAGATGGACCTGAAGAACAAGGGTCTGACCATGGAAATTATTGCAGACGCTCTGGAACGTTGCCGGAAGGCTCGTCTGGTGATTCTGGAAGAAGTGATGCTGCCCTGCATCGCTGAGCCTCGCGCAGAAGTCAGCGAGTATGCACCCAAGATGATTTCCATGACCATCCCCGTGGACAAGATTCGGGAAGTCATCGGCTCCGGTGGCAAGACCATCCAGAAGATTTGCGCTGACACCGGCGCAAAAGTGGACATTGAAGACGACGGCTCCGTATTCATCAGCGCTGTTGACTCCGCCGCCGCTTATGCCGCCAAGAAGATGGTGGACGACATCTGCTTCGTTCCCGAAGTGGGCAAACTCTACTACGGCAAGGTTGTGAGAATCCTGCCCATCGGCGCTTTTGTGGAAATCGCTCCCGGCCATGACGGCATGGTGCATATTTCCAAGTTGGAAAACCGCCGTGTGGAAAAAGTGGAAGATGTTCTGAACTTAGGCGATATGACCTGGGTAAAGTTCATGGGCTTCGATGAGAAGGGCCGTGCCAACTTCTCCCGCAAGGATGCTCTAAAGGAAATGGAAGAGCAAGGTCAATAAGAAAAACCAAAGCCACCCGGAGGGCATCCTCCGGGTGGCTCTTTTTTGCATTTTATCCGAAAATCTCATCAAACTCCGAACCTAACGCGCCGTTATAGGTAAGCAATGCCTGCAGTTGTATCAGCAATTCCAAGAAAAGCGTAATTGCTCCTTCGTAACATTCCAGCATTTCACCGTACCATTGACTGCAACGGGGATTTGGTTCTTCCGACATGAGCATTCCCCGCATTTGCGGTGAAACTTTTTCCAATCCCTTTTCCATCACACTCCGAATGTGCGCATGAGGGGTAGCCATCCACTTCATAGCGTTGGTCATATTTCGCAAAGCGCTGCGAATCTCCGCGCCTGTCGCGGGCGGATAAAACTTCGCCACCGTTTCACATTCTCCGGGTGTCAGTTGCAACTGGGCGCAGGTTATCTGAACGCAGGCCAAAGACTTCCCTTCCTGCGCCAGTAGCAATCGGTCCAATTCCGTTTCCATCTCTATTTGCGTTGCTTCTGTTTCTTTTTCCGCAAACTGACGGTGCCATGCAGAATCCAAGGCGTAGTGACACAACAAGCCATATAGATACGCCCGTGTTCCCTCAGAACGCTCCGACCGTACCATCCGACAGACACGACTGAAAAACTCCCGCCCCGTTTGCTCGTGGAACTTAATACCCAAATAGGCATTTTTCGTGGTGACCACCGGCGCTTTGAAATAAAAAATATCCGGCCCGTACAAGCCTGCATCAAACAGATTGCGGAATCGCTGAATGGTTCTGCAAACATCTGCCGGCATGGCAGGCAAAACGGTCACGCCAAAACGGTAATGGGCATATCCTTTCGGCATAACACCCCTCCTTTTCCACTTATGCACTTATTTTACATCATATTTCCGGGAAAGGCTACCCTTTTTTCTATCTTTTTTGGGGTCGTTGTGTTATAATGGAAAAAACGATTGGGGAGGAATACCATGGCAACCCAAAAAAGATATTATGAAGACTGTCATTTGCAGGAATTTACTGCGACTGTCACCGGATGTGTAGAAACGGAAGGCGGTTTTTCCGTGACGTTGGACGCCACCGCATTCTACCCCGAGGGTGGCGGGCAAGCCTGCGACATCGGCACATTGGAGGATGCAAACGTACTTGCCGTCTGGGAGGACGGAGAAGAAATTATCCATCTTTGTCATAAAGCCTTGGCAGTAGGCGCCACCGTAAAAGGTGTCATCGACTGGCAACGCAGATTTGACCTGATGCAACAACATACCGGGGAACATATTCTCTCCGGACTGATTTATCAGGCCTTTGGCTATCACAACACGGGGTTCCATGTGGGCGCTCAAGTCATGGAAGTGGATTTTGACGGTCCCATTCCCCAAGAGGCGCTCAGGGTACTGGAAACCAAGGCCAACGAGGCCATTTGGAAAAATTTACCGGTTTTCTGCACCGTACCCACCCCGGAGGATTTGAAAATGGCCCAATACCGCACCAAGCGGGCTCTGCCCTGGCCGGTGCGACTGGTAGAGATTCCCGGCTACGACACCTGCGCCTGCTGTGGTGTTCATGTGAGCCATACCGGTGAAGTGGGGATTCTGAAAATTCTCTCCTGCGTAAAACTGCGTGGGGGTGTGCGCTTGGAAATGGTCTGCGGAAGCCGTGCCTTCCGATATTTGCAGGAAGTTTTCGAACAAAACCGAATGGTTTCCCAATGTTTTTCCGCAAAACCCTTAGAAACAGGCATTGCTGCTCAAAAAACGGCAGAGGCCTTAAATCAGGAAAAGTATAAAAACGCCGGCCTTTTCACCCGAATTTTTCAGTTCATAGCCAAAACTTATGCAGGACAAAAAAATGTAGTGCATTTTGAAAAGGACCTTTCTTCTGCCCAACTTCGGCAGTTGGCAGAGGAAATGCTGGAAACCTGCCACGGGTATGTGGCCGTTTTTTCTCCCACAGACACAGGGTTTGCCTACTGCCTGGCAAGCAAGAATATGGACCTGCGGGAAATGGGTAAGGTTTTGACACAGACCTGCCACGGCAGAGGTGGCGGAAAACCCAATTTCCAGCAAGGAAGTTTGCAGGCTACAGAAGAGGAAATCCGAAAAGTTTTCTCAACTTAACACAAAAAAGAGGATGTCTTGCGACATCCTCTTTTTTCTGCTTTATTTGAAATATTCCACGGCGGATTTGAACAGTTTCATATCGTATTCGCCGGGGACATTGCGGTAAAGACCGTCGTTCCAGCGTTCACTGTGACCCATCTTGCCCAGCACCCGTCCGTCGGGAGAGGTGATGCCTTCGATGGCAAACAAAGAGCCGTTGGGATTAAAGCGAACATCCGCAGTGGCGTTGCCGGCCAAATCCACGTACTGAGTCGCCACCTGACCGTTAGCAATCAGTTGCCGTGCCAATTCTTCCGATGCAAAGAACCGGCCTTCCCCGTGGGAAATGGGTACATTATAAATATCGCCTACCTCGGTATTGGCCAACCAAGGAGACTTATTGGATGCCACACGGGTACGCACAATCCGGGACTGGTGACGGCGAATGGTGTTGTATGTCAAAGTGGGGCAGGCTTCATCAGCATCCAAAATCTTGCCGTAAGGCACCAAGCCCAACTTAATCAACGCCTGGAAGCCGTTGCAAATGCCCAACATCAGGCCATCCCGCAGTTCCAGCAATTTGGTGACTTCTTCCTTGATAGCGCCGTTGCGGAAGAAAGCCGTAATGAATTTGCCGGAGCCATCCGGTTCATCACCGCCGGAGAATCCGCCGGGAATGAAAATCACCTGGGACTGACGGATTTTTTCTGCAAACACATCCACACTCCGGGCGATGGCATCTGCAGACAAATTCTTCACCACGAAAATTTCTGCCTCCGCACCTGCATCTTCCACCGCTTTGGCAGAGTCGTACTCACAGTTCGTGCCGGGGAATACGGGAATCAGCACCTTGGGCTTTGCCACCTTCACTGCAGGGGCAACCCGAACCGTAGCGGGAGAAGATACCGTTTCCATGGGAATATCCGCTGTGGGGATGTTACAGGTATACACACTTTCCAACTTATCTTCATAGGCCTTTTGCACCTGACTCAGGCTCAGCACTTCCTCGCCATAGGTGAAGGCACCGTCGCTGGTGGTTTCACCCAGCACTATCCCTTCGGGCACTCCGTCTGCCAATTCCACCACAAAACTGCCGTAGCCATAGCCGAACAAGGTCTGCATATCCAGATTTTCCGCAAACCGGAAACCAAATCCATTGCCGAAAGCCATTTTCATCACGGCCTCTGCCACACCGCCTAACCCTAAGGTATAGGCAGAAACAGCCTTGCCGTTGCGCAACATGGCGGTGACGGTATGATATAGTTTCAGCAAGGAAGCCGTAACGGGCAAACCGTTTTCGTCATACTCAGGTTTTACCAAACAAACGGTATGCCCCGCGCCCTTAAATTCATTGGACACAATGTTTTGCACCTTATCGGTGGTAACTGCAAAAGACACCAAAGTAGGCGGCACATCCAAATCCTCAAAGGTACCACTCATAGAGTCCTTGCCACCAATGGCGGCAATTTTCAATTCCTTTTGCGCCATGAATGCGCCCAGCAATGCAGCGGTAGGCTGACCCCAGCGCTTGGCATCTTTGCCTACACGGAGGAAATATTCCTGGAAAGTCAAGTAAACATCCTCAAAACTGGCGCCGGTGGCAATCAATTTGGAAACGGATTCCACCACCGCCAAATAAGCGCCGTGATACGGGCTCTTTTCGGTGATAAAGGGATTATAACCCCAACTCATCACAGAGCAATCGTCGGTGTGGCCGGATTCCAAACTGATTTTATGGGCCATGGCTTGAATGGGGGTCTGCTGATGCATACCACCAAAGGGCATCAGCACCGTGCCGGCACCGATGGAAGCATCAAACCGTTCAGAAAGGCCACGCTTGGAGCAGGTGTTCAAATCAGTGGCGACCCGCTGGAAATTCTCGGTGAAAGAACCGGTAATTTCCGGCATAAACGCCTGAGCAGAACCTACTTCCACGTGAATATGCTTTTCTGCGCCGTTGGAATTTAAAAATTCACGGGCAACATCGCAGATGGTCTGTCCATTCCAGAACAAGCGGAGTCTGGGCTCTTCCGTAACGGTAGCAACCACAGTGGCTTCCAAATTCTCTTCCCCGGCCAATTCCAAGAACCGGGCAACGTTCTTTTCTTCCACCACAACGGCCATCCGTTCCTGGGATTCGGAAATGGCCAGTTCTGTTCCGTCCAAACCGTCGTACTTCTTGGGCACTTTATTCAAATCAATCATCAGTCCGTCTGCCAATTCACCGATGGCAACGGAGACACCACCGGCGCCAAAGTCGTTGCAACGTTTAATCATCACAGCGGCTTCTCCGTTACGGAACAATCTTTGCAATTTCCGTTCTTCCGGCGCATTGCCCTTTTGCACTTCCGCACCGCAACTGCCCAAGGACTCTACAGTATGGCTCTTGGAAGAACCGGTGGCGCCACCGCAACCGTCACGGCCGGTGCGACCGCCCAGCAGAATCACCTTATCCCCGGGGGCGGGGAAATCCGGTTTGGAATGGTCTTCATGAACTGCGCCCACCACCGCACCGATTTCCATGCGCTTTGCGGCATAGCCCGGGTGATAAATTTCATCTACCATACCGGTAGCCAAACCAATTTGGTTGCCGTAGGAAGAATAACCGGCAGCCGCAGTGGTCACGATTTTCCGCTGAGGGAGTTTTCCGGGCATGGTCTGGTCAATGGGCTTTAAGGGATCAGCAGCGCCGGTAACGCGCATAGCCGCATACACATAAGCACGGCTGGCCAAAGGATCTCGAATTGCGCCACCGATACAAGTAGCCGCACCGCCGAAAGGTTCAATTTCTGTGGGGTGATTGTGGGTTTCGTTCTTAAACAGCAGTAACCAAGGCTGTTCTTCTCCGTCTACCGTAACCGTCATGCGCACCGTGCAGGCATTGATTTCTTCAGACTCGTAGAGTTTGTCCAAATAGCCGTTTTGGCGCAAATATTTCCCTGCCAATGTGCCAATATCCATCAAATTGATAGGCTTGGTGCGCCCCAGTTCTTCCCGGGTGCGCAAATATTCATCATAGGCCTTTTGCAGAAGTTCATCTTCAAAGGTGACACTGTCGATGGTAGTCAGGAATGTGGTATGACGGCAGTGGTCGGACCAATAGGTGTCAATCATCCGGATTTCGGTGATAGTGGGATTTCTGCCCTCGGTTTTGAAATAGGACTGGCAGAAGGTAATGTCATCCAAATCCATGGCAAGGCCCAAGTCTTTGACCATGTTTGCCAGGGCATCCTGATCCATGTCCAAAAATCCCTCTACCGTAGCCACGGACTCGGGAATGTTCACACTCAATTCCAGGGTTTCCGGCAGACCCAAAGATGCCTCCCGGCATTCCACGGGGTTAATGACGTGCTTGCGGATGGCGGCAATTTCCGCCTCCGTCAACTCGCCCTCTAACACGTAAACCTTGGCTGTGCGCACCAAGGGGCGATCCCCTTGGGAAAGAATCTGGATGCATTGGGCGGCGGAGTCTGCCCGCTGGTCGAATTGACCGGGCAGGGGTTCGACCGCAAAGACAATCTGCCCCTGCGGGACATCGAAGGACACATTATCCACCTGAGGCTCGGAAAACACCGTACCCACAGCATAGTCAAACAGTTCCTTTTCAATTTTTTCCACATCATAGCGGTTGAGCAAACGAACAGACTTCAAGCCGGGAATTTGCAAAAACTCCCTTGCCTCACCCAAAAGGGCATCTGCTTCATGGGTTTGCCCCGCTTTCTTTTCTACATATACGCGATAAACCATTCAGGAACTCCTCCTTATTTGTTTGCGCGCAATGCGCGCTGACCGATATCGCTTCTGCGATAGGCATTTTCAAAGGTCACTTCCTTGGCCAATCGATAGGCCTGCTTCACCGCTTCTTCCAAAGAATCCGCCACCGCGGTTGTGCCGGTGACCCGTCCGCCGGAAGTGAGCAGTTTTCCGTTTTCCTTTTTTGCGCCGGCCACAAAAGTATGGGCCTTGGCTTCTTCGGTCATGGTGATTTCGTAGCCCTTGCCATAGACTTCCGGATACCCGCCGGATGCCGTAACAACACAGCAGGCGTGCGCGTCGGCAAATTTCACTTCCGTCTCTGCCAACGTGCCGTTGGTGCAGGCGCGCATAACTGTGAGTAAATCGCTTTCCAGCAAAGGCAGGACGACTTGGGTTTCCGGATCACCGAACCGGCAGTTGTATTCAATGACCTTCGGGCCATTGGGGGTAAGCATCAAACCAAAGTACAAACACCCTTGGAAGGTTCTGCCCTCTTGATTCATAGCGTGAATCGTCGGCAGGAAAATTTCTTCCATACATTGCTTGGCAATTTCTTCTGTGTAATAGGGATTGGGAGCAACGGTACCCATACCTCCGGTATTTAAGCCCGTATCATTGTCACCCACCCGCTTATGATCCATGGAGGACACCATGGGTTTCACGACTTTACCATCCGTAAATGCCAGAACCGACACTTCCGGACCGGTGAGAAATTCCTCAATGACCACTGTAGAGCCGGATTTGCCGAACTTGGCATTAGCCATCATATCGGTAACAGCTTCCACAGCCTCTTCCCTGCTCTGTGCAATGATAACACCTTTGCCCAGTGCCAAGCCGTCAGCTTTAATAACAGTAGGAAGTCGGAGGCCAAGCGGTCTT
>JAZKZB010000073.1:0-1667 GCA_045612425.1 Faecousia sp. | reverse complement strand
AGTTGCCAATGTGGATGCGCTGGTGGTATTTGCCTCCAATGTCAACCCCATCACCGAGGCCTTCCTCATTGACCGGGTGGCAGCCATTGCCGGCAACCAGGATGTACAGGTCCATATCTGCGTGAACAAATGCGATCTGGACCCCGGCCTGGACCTGGCCCGGATCTACCGCAATGCCGGCTTCACCGTTTTCCAGACCAGTGCCGAAACCGGCGAAGGTGTGGAGGATCTGCGGGCAATGCTGCAGGGTAAGCTGGTTGCCTTCACCGGAAATTCCGGTGTGGGCAAGAGCAGTATCCTCAACCGTCTGTGCCCGCAGCTGGAGCTTGCTACCGGTGAGGTGTCTGAAAAATTGGGCCGAGGCCGCCATACCACCCGCCATGTGGAGCTGTATCAGCTGGATGAGGACACCTATGTGGCGGATACCCCTGGCTTCTCCTCCTTTGATACGGATCAAATGGAAGTGATCTTGAAGGAAAATCTGCAGTTCGCCTTCCCGGATTTTGGCGAATATATCGGCACCTGCCAGTTCCATGATTGCTCCCATCGAAAGGAGCCGGGCTGCGCTGTGCGGGACGCTGTGAGCCAGGGCCGTATCGAAGCCACCCGCTACGACAGTTATCTGAAGCTCTATGAAAAGTCCAGTCAGATCAAGCTGTGGGAAATAAAATGAGGGCCAAAATTGGCCCTCATTTTGCGAAAAAAAGCTTGACAACGGCGGATAAAAATGCTAAAATAGCCTGCGTGATGGTGCTTCGCACCCGTAACGAATGGGCCTTTAGCTCAGTTGGTTAGAGCCTCCGGCTCATAACCGGATAGTCCCGGGTTCGAATCCCTGAAGGCCCACCAGATGCTGTAGGCCTAAGCCTTTGAAATATATAGGGGTATAGCTCAATTGGTAGAGCGGCGGTCTCCAAAACCGTAGGCTCTGGGTTCAAGTCCTAGTGCCCCTGCCAGAAAAACACCGTGTTTTTGTTAAGAAAACACGGTGTTTTTCTTTGTTTTATGAACTTTTACAGGGAGAATATTGCATTTCGTCCTGTTTTGCAAAGGGAAAATATGCGTTTTTCCCTTATGTTTTCCCTTATGGGATTTTAAACAGGCTTCACGCTTTCGTAGAATGCTTGTGTCCGGGCTGCGCTTTCTCTGGCCATGGATTGGGAAACATGACAGTAAACATCCATGGTGAATGCCGAAGTGGCATGGCCCAGATTGGCTTGGACATTTTTGATATTATCGCCGGCTTGCAAGGAATTGACGGCAAAACTGTGTCGTAGATCGTGAAAACGATTGTCAGGCAGTTCTGCCCGCTCCAGGACCTTTTTGTAATGCTTGACGACTGTCCGCTTGACAAGATTTTTGCCAAACTCTGTGGTGAACACAAGGTTGTGGGGGTTGTTCCACTTCTCACCCAGCACAGAGCGGTAGAAATCTTGTTTTTCTTTTTCCTTTTTCAGTGCATCCATCACAACGGGCGCTACCGCAAAGGAGCGGGCATTGCCGTTCTTTGGTGTGCAGAAGAAGTATTCGCCATTCTCATGTTGCAGCTGACGATCTACGGTGATGACCATACGATCGAAGTCCACATTTTCCCAGGGTAGACCAAGAAGCTCGCCTTGCCGCATACCGGTGAAGATGGCGGAAACAAACAGGTTGCCGTAGTCATC
>JAZKZB010000072.1:0-1776 GCA_045612425.1 Faecousia sp. | reverse complement strand
CATGCCCATCGATTACCTTTGCAAAAAGAAGAATGGCCCGGTTTTGGTGGTGGACGCCGACGCCAACAGCAACTTAAATGAAGTGCTGGGGGTGGAAGTGGAAACCAGTTTGGGCCAAATTCGGGAGGAAATGGCCCAGGCAGAACTGCGGGGGACCATTCCTGCCGGTATGACCAAGGCGGACTATGCGGATTTCAAGTTCAATTCTGCCATTGTGGAAGAAGATGACTTCGATATGCTGGTCATGGGACGTACCCAAGGCAAGGGTTGTTACTGCTACGTAAACGGTGTGCTGAAGTCCCAAGTGGACAAGTATGCCAAAAATTATTCCTATATCGTGATGGACAATGAAGCGGGACTGGAACACGTGGCCAGAGGCACGCTTCCTCATGTGGATTTGATGTTGCTCATTTCCGATTGCTCTCGTCGTGGCGTTCAAGCCGTGGCGCGGATTGCGGAAATGGTGGAAGAAATGGGATTGAACCCCGGGAAAATGGGTTTGATTGTCAATCGTGCGCCGGATGGCAATTTGGATGCCGGAATTCGGGAAGAAATTGAAAAACACGGTTTGACACTTTTCGGCGTTCTGCCCCATGACGAGGCGGTTTACCGTTGCGATTGCGCCGGCGAACCTTCTGCAAAACTTCCCGACAGCGACCCCATGAAACGGGCCTTGAACGATGTGATGAAGTCCGTGGGACTGTAAAAAAGTTTATTATTATTTATCAATATTTTAAGGGGGATTCTTATTATGTCTTTTGTTCCCAAGACGCAGCCCTTCAGCGGTAAAATCAATGCCGTTACTTTGGGCACCGGTGACAAGGCAATTGTCATCGGCGGTCAGAATGTGCTGCCGTTCTACACCTTCGATGCACCCATCGAAAACGCGCCCAAAATTGGCGTGGAAATCACCAACAATGCTACTGAATGGACCGCACCCGGCCTGAAGGAATTTTATGCCGGTTGCACCACCATGGCTGACTTCGCCAAGAAGGCAGAAACCATGGAAGGCGTAGATTTTCTGTGCCTGAATTTTGAATCTGCAGACCCCAATGGGGAAAACCGTAGCGTTGCCGACTGTGTTGCTGATGCTAAGGCAGTGGCTGAAGTGGTTACTCTGCCCATCGTGGTGATGGGTTGCAAGCATCTGGAGAAGGATGCAGAACTGTTCTCTGCTATTGCAGAAGCCCTGTCCGGCAAGAACGTGCTGTTCATGGCCGCAAAGAATGAAAACTATAAAACCGTTGGCGCCGCCGTTGCTTTGGCAAACGGCCAAAAAGTAGGCGCTGAAACTGCCGACGATATTAACCTGGCAAAGCAGTTGAACATTATGCTCAAGGGCTTGAATGTGCCTGCAGAATCCATTGTGATGAACATTGGTTGCGCTGCAGTTGGCTACGGTTATGAATATGTGGCTTCTACTTTTGACCGTGTTCGTTTGGCTGCTTTGGCTCAGTCCGATGCAGACCTGCAGATGCCCATTATGGCAACCGTTTCCGCAGATACCTGGGCAGTGAAGGAATCCACTGCAACAGAAGAAGACGAACCCGCTTGGGGCTCTCAGGAAGAACGTGCCATTGATATGGAAGTGGCAACTGCCGCTGCCAACCTCACCGGTGGCGCTGACGCTGTGATTATGCGTCATCCTGCCGCAGTGGCTACCATTAAGAAGTTCATTAACGAACTGGTCTAATCAATAGGAGGATACATATTATGGCTTTGAAAGGTCTCGATATTTTTAAGCTGTCTCCTAAGAAGAACTGTAAGGAGTGCGGC
>JAZKZB010000071.1:0-8946 GCA_045612425.1 Faecousia sp. | reverse complement strand
GGACTAAAAGAAAGTAAGAAAGGGTGTTGCCAAGGGCAACACTCTTTTTCTATCCCATTTTAAAATTTATTTTGAATTGCACGGATACCGGGGGCGATAACGGCCTCGGTTTTCTCTTGAAACAGAGATTGGAACAAGGTGTATTCGGATAGACTGCTGTGAGGGACGGCCCAAGCACCGGCATCAGAGCCGGGGGCAAGCAATCCGCCCATTTGAGCAAAAATAAGAATATTTTGCGCTGCGCAGTTAAATATTTGAGTCACTGCGTTTTCGGAGAAACGACCGTTTCCACGTAAATTTCCCACGGTGGATAGGGTGGGAACCCAAACGGTACCGGATTCTTTCATGGCCCATAGGGCATCGGAATCCAAATAGGCTCCGTGCTCTATGGAGTCTACCCCTGCTTTGGCGGCGGCTTCTACGGTGCGGGCGCCATTGGCGTGGGCCATAACAGAAAATCCTTCTTCATGGGCGATATGGATCAATTCGGCAATGAAGGTTGCGGGTAAGCCATCTTCGGTAAGAATGCCATAACGGTTGAAGTCCATCAAGCCGGAAATCATAATTTTGATAAAATCCGCCCCATTTTCCCGATGGGATTTCACAAGGGCGAGATAATCTTTTAAGGTTTCATAGGTAGTACCGATAAAACTGCCGTAATGACCGGCAAGCGCCAAGGGGGCAAGGGGTGTGCGGTAGGTAATGCCAAATTCCGGAGCGAGGGCTCTGGCGGTTTTGCCCACGTTCCAACGGTCGCCACCATCCCGCAAATAAGTAAAACCACGGGATTGGTAGGCTTGCAAGGTTTGCCGAATAAAAGCAATATCAGGGGTTTGCCGGTGGCGGGCAATGGCTTTTTGCCAGTCGTAACTATCTAAGACCATGTGCATATGGCAATCGCAGTACATACCATCCCTCCTTTTTCGGGGGGTATTATACTATAAAATGAAGAAAATGTAAATGTTTTAGAAAAACTGTTGTGATTTGAGATGAGAATGTGGTATGATAACATAGAATGTATTTTGATTCGAAAGGTTGGAGGAAACGCCATGATAAAACGGCTGGCAAAATGCATCCGGGAATATAAATGGGCGGCTGTAGGCTCTCCGTTATGCATGATTGGGGAAGTGGCCATGGAAGTGACCATTCCTTTGGTTATGGCAAAATTATATGACTATGGTATTGCCTTTGGAGATACGGCAGTGGTGGTAAGGCAGGCGGTTTTATTGATTCTTTGCGCTCTGCTTTCTCTGTCCTTCGGTGTGGCATCGGCCTTTTTGGCTTCTAAGGCGGCTACGGGCTTTGCCAAAAATTTGCGTCATGATATGTTTCATCATGTGCAAAGTTTCAGTTTCGCCAATATTGACAAGTTTTCCACTTCTTCCATTGTGACTCGGTTGACTTCGGATGTAGCCAATTTGCAAATGTCTTTTCAAATGATGATCCGCATGGCCATTCGCAGTCCGATGATGTTGATTTTGGCTTTGGTATCTGCGATGGGAATCAATGTGAAGTTGAGTTTGGTTTTCTGCGTGGCGTTGCCGATTTTGGTGGTGGCGCTGGTATGCTTGGTTCCCAAAGTGTTTCGGATTTTTGACCGGGTGTTTAAGTCTTACGATAAACTGAACAATGTAGTGCAGGAAAATGTGCACGGTATCCGGGTGGTAAAGAGTTTTGTGCGGGAGGAAAAGGAAACTCAAAAGTTTACGGAAACTTCCGGCGAGATTTATCGGGATTTTTGTAAGGCAGAGCGGATTATGGCGCTGAACGGCCCGATTATGCAATTTTGCGTTTATGGGTGCATGATTGCCATTTCCTGGATAGGGGCGCATTTGGTGGTGCAATCCGGAAACAATCCTTTGATGGGATTGACTACAGGCGAACTTTCTACTATGTTCGTCTATGTGACTCAAATTTTGACCAGTTTGATGATGTTGAGCATGGTGTTTGTGATGCTGACCATGTCCCGGGCACCGTTGAAACGTTGCTATGAAATCCTCACCGAACAATCCAATTTGCTTTCTCCGGAAAATAATAAGGTGATGGAACTGAAAGACGGTTCTATTGATTTTGAAAATGTAGGTTTCCGGTATTCTGCAAAGGCCAAGCATCGGGCGTTGAAGGAAGTGAATTTGCATATTCCCTCCGGCGCTACTGTGGGAATTGTGGGTACTACCGGATCCAGTAAAACTACTTTGGTGCAGTTGATTCCCCGCCTTTATGATGTGACGGAAGGAACTTTGAAGGTGGGCGGTGTAGACGTCCGTCAGTATGATTTGGAAGTGCTTCGGGATCAGGTGGCCATGGTGCTACAGAAAAATGAGTTGTTTTCCGGTACGATTAAAGAGAATCTGCGTTGGGGCAATCCTGATGCAACCGATGAAGAATTGATTCATGCTTGCACTTTGGCCTGCGCCCATGAGTTTGTGATGGCCCGGCCTGATGGATACGACAGTTATATTGAACAAGGCGGTACCAATGTGTCCGGTGGTCAAAAGCAACGGCTTTGCATTGCCCGGGCATTGCTGAAAAAACCGAAAATATTGATTTTGGATGACTCCACCTCTGCAGTAGATACCCACACGGACGCCATGATTCGAAAGGCTTTTCGGGAGGAGATTCCGAACACCACAAAACTGATTATTGCGCAGCGGGTGGCTTCTGTGCAGGATGCGGATATCATTGTGATTCTGGACAACGGTACGGTAAATGCCGTGGGCACCCATGAGGAATTGATGAAGACTTCTCCGGTGTATCAGGAAGTCTATTACTCCCAGCAGAAAGGAGAGGATGCATAATGCCACCTGTAAGAATGCGCGGTGACGGAAGAAAAGCCAAATCTCCTAAAAAAACTCTCCTGCGATTGCTGGGGTATATGAAAAAGCACATCCCCGTTTTGATTTTTGTGTTGCTGTGTATTGTTGTGACTGCCTTCGCCCAAACTACGGGCAGTAAAAATATCGGCAATTTGGTGGATGATTTTATCCTCCCGATGGTGCAGGCCGGCTCAACGGATTTTGGTCCTTTACTGACGTATTTAATTGGAATTGCCGGGATTTTTGCGGCGGGTCTGCTGGCTTCCTTTTTGCAACAGTATTTAATGGTTTCTGTCAGTCATGGGGCGCAAAAGCAAATTCGGGATGAGATGTTTACCAAAATGCAAAGATTGCCCCTGCGGTATTTTGACAGCAATACAGCGGGCAATATTATGTCCCGATATACCAATGATATCAGCACGCTTCAACAAATGATTTCCCAATCCATTCCGCAGACCGCGTCTTCTATTATTACGGTAACAGTGATTCTGATTGCCATGATCAGTACCTCTTGGATATTGACCTTGGTGACCATGTGTACCGTTGCCGGGATTATGTTTGTGACGGTGAAAGTGGTGGGAAAGGCCAGCAAGTATTTCGTGGGTCAGCAACGTTCCTTAGGCAAACTCAACGGTTTTGTAGAAGAAATGATCCACGGGCAAAAAGTGGTAAAGGTATTTAACCATGAGCAGGCGAATAAGGAAGCGTTTGATAAACTGAATGAAGAACTTTGTCACAATGCGTATACTGCCGGAAAACTCAGCAATATGATGGGCCCGGTGAACAACAATTTGGGATACGTTCAGTATTCCGTTTTGGCAGTGGTGGGTGGTCTGATTGTGGTGGTTTCCGGTGGGGAACTGCTTACTGTGGGTCAGTTGATGAGTTTTATGCTCCTTTCCCGGAGTTTCAATATGCCTATTTCCCAAGTGAGCAATCAAATTAACTCCATTGTTATGGCACTTGCTGGAGCAGAGCGTATTTTTGAATTGATGGATGAAGAGCCGGAAACAGATGACGGCTATGTGACGTTGGTCAATGCGAAAATAGATGAGCAGGGCAACATTCAGGAAACCCGGGAACGTACCGGCCGATGGGCGTGGCGTCATCCCCACCAAGCCGATGGGACGGTAACCTATACCGAACTGAAAGGCGATATTGTGATGGATAGCGTGGATTTTGGCTATCTACCGGAAAAACAGGTGCTTTATGACATTTCTCTTTATGCCAAGCCGGGACAGAAAATTGCTTTTGTGGGCGCTACCGGCGCCGGCAAGACCACCATTACCAATTTGATTAACCGCTTTTATGACATTGCGGATGGGAAAATTCGCTATGACGGCATCAATATCAACAAGATTCGAAAGGCGGACTTGCGTCGGAGTTTGGGTGTGGTGTTGCAGGAAACCAATTTGTTCACCGGAACGGTAATGGAGAATATCCGCTATGGCAAATTGGATGCCACCGATGAGGAGTGTATCCGCGCGGCAAAACTTGCCAACGCCCATGATTTCATTACCCGTTTGCCGGATGGGTATGATACGGAATTGACTGCCAATGGCGCCAGCCTTTCTCAGGGTCAGCGCCAACTGATTGCCATTGCAAGAGCGGCAGTGGCGGATCCTCCGGTTATGATTCTGGATGAGGCAACCTCTTCTATCGACACCCGGACGGAAAAACTGGTACAAGATGGTATGGATGCGCTGATGAAGGGAAGAACCACCTTTGTGATTGCCCATCGATTGAGTACGGTTATGAATTCCGACTGCATTATGGTGTTGGACCGCGGTCACATCATTGAACGGGGTACCCATGAGGAACTGATTGCCCAAAAGGGAACGTACTATCAACTTTACACCGGTGCGTTTGAATTGGAATAATGCCCCGGAAGAGAAAAGTTAAGAGAAAAGGCGGACACAAAAAATCGTGTCCGCCTTTTTGCGCAAAATTTTGGTAAGTTTTTAAGAAGTTGCACATTTTTGTGCAACTTCTTTTTTGTTTTTCGATGGAGGTGTAAGGGGGGCAGAACATGGAACAAAAAAATCAGGACACATCCCTGAAGCAAAGAATCCGCACAGGAAAATTGAAGCAGGAGGATGTGGCGCGACGATTGGCAGAATTGGCGTTCGGAAAAGCCAATGATTGCGTGAAATTGGTACTGGATCGGGAGACACCGTTGGAAAAACTGGATTTAAGTTTGCTCAGTGAAGTGAAGCGGAATGACAAAGGAACGGTAGAAATTCGATTGGTGGACCGGTTGAAGGCGTTGGAACAGTTGGCGCTTCTTGCCCAAGAAGATGGGACGGATCTGGAATCTTTCCTTCACGCATTGCAAGGAGAGGAGGCATCTTCATGAAATTTCGAGGGTTTTCACCAAAACAACGAACGGTGTTGACCTGGTGGATGCCCGGGAGTCCCCATTTTAAACGGGAAGCAATTGTTTGTGATGGCGCGGTTCGTTCCGGAAAAACCTTGGCTATGGGGCTGTCCTTCTTTCTGTGGGCCATGGTCACGTTTGACGGGATGCGTTTCGGGGTATGTGGAAAAACCATTGCTTCTTTAAAACGCAACGTGTTGTCGGAAATCTTGCCCAGACTTTCAGCATTGGGGGCGGTATGGAAGGAAAAACGATCAGAAAATTTAGTGACGGTGACATTTATGGGTCACCGAAATCAATTTTACATTTTTGGCGGGCGGGATGAGAGTTCCGCGTCCTTGATTCAAGGAATTACGTTTGCCGGTGTGCTGATGGATGAAGTGGCGCTGATGCCCCGATCATTTGTAGAGCAAGCCTGCGCCCGATGTTCTGTTGCCGGAAGTCGGATTTGGTTTAACTGCAATCCTGCCGGACCGGGTCACTGGTTTTACAAGGCGTGGATTTTGGAAGCAGAGAGCCGGAATTGCATGCGACTGCATTTTGGCATGGAGGACAATCCCTCTTTGACGGAGGAAATCAGGCGCCGTTATCAACGGCTATACACCGGTGTGTTTTACCGCAGGTTTATATTGGGTCAGTGGGCGCAGGCGGAGGGACGGGTATACGATTTCTTCGAGCCGGATATGGTCAAGCCCGTTCCCGAGGGAACTTTTTCCCAATGGTATATTTCCTGCGATTACGGAACGGTCAATCCCACATCTATGGGCTTGTGGGGTCTACAAAACGGAATTTGGTATCGGGTAAAGGAATTTTATTTCAACTCCCGGGAACAAATGCGTCAAATGACCGATGAGGAATATGCTTGCGCTATGGCAAAACTGGCAGGGGGCAGAACGATTACAGCGGTGATTGTAGATCCATCGGCAGCCAGTTTCATGGAGACTTTGCGCCAAAAGAAGTGGCGGGTACAAAAAGCGGACAATGATGTGCTTTCCGGGATTCGGCTGACTTCTGATTGCCTGAAAACCGGGAAGATTGTGATTTGTGAAGGATGTCATGACTGCATCCGAGAACTGGATGAATATGTGTGGGATTTGGGTAGTGAGGCAAAGGATCGGGTAAAAAAGGAAAATGATCATGCCATGGACGATATGCGTTATTTTGTATCTACCATTCTAAAAAAACAGGAACATGGTTTCGCCGTATGCGCGGTGGAACGAAAAATAGGAAAGGAAGCGATGATTTGAAACGAAAGCAAAAACAACAGATGCCCGCAGCGTCATCCGGGCAGTTACGCTCCGGTCAGACGCATCCCTTTGGCGCATTAAAAGGTTTTGTACCTTTGGGTGGCGGAGAGGAGCAGATTTACCGTCAATTGCGGGAGGCGGTGCCGGTGCTGGATGCTGCCATTGGAAAATTGGTGCGCTTGAGCGGAGGGTTTTCGGTCAAGTGCAAAAATCCCCATTCCCAGAAAAAATTAGAGAAATTTTTATTGGAAGTGCCTTGTGGCCGGGGGCAAATTGGCATTGATAGTTTCCTAACGGGGTATATTGACAGTTTGCTGACTTATGGCAGAGCGGTAGGGGAAATGGTGGTTTCCGGTGGGAAAATGCAGGGCGTTTGCTGGGGAGATGTGACAACGCTGGAAGCCATGGAGGGAGAAACACCTCTGGATATGGTTTTGTGGGGGCCGGATGGAAACGGCCATATGCGTCCCTTGCCTTATCCCCATTTACTTACCTTTACCACATGGAATCCGGAACCGGCCCATCCCTATGGCGTTAGCATTTTCAGAGGTTTGCCGTTTTTGGCGGATATTTTGTTGAAAATCTTTTCTGCCATCGGTTCTAACTGGGAACGGGCGGGAAATGTGCGCTACAGTGTCATCTGCAAAGGAACAGAGGATACAGATCCGGCTGTTTTACAAGAGCGAGGCCGTCAAGTGGCCTCGGAATGGGCAAGAGCCATGGAAGATGGGAAGAACGGTACGATTCGGGATTTCGTAGCCATGGGGGATGTGGAAATTAAGGTAATTGGTGGAGAAGCGCCGATTTTGGATTCTCAAATTCCGGTTCGCCAAATTCTGGAACAGATGGTAGCGAAAACCGGATTGCCACCTTTCCTTTTGGGGTTAAATTGGAGCACGACTGAGCGTATGAGTACCCAGCAGGCAGATATTTTGACCTCGGAGTTGTGGGCTTTACGCAGATGCGTGGAACCTGCATTGCGGAAAATCTGCAAGATGTATTTGATTCTGGAAGGGTTGGATGAGCAGGTGCAAATTGTATGGAATGACATCAGCCTACAGGATATTACCGAGGAATCCAGAGCCATGCTCTATCGGGCGCAGGCAGTAAAACATCGGGTGGAAGCGGGTCTTTCTCCCAATGAAGATATGCAATAAGGAGGAAATCTTATGGAAGTGAAAAAAGATGCCAATGTGCATCACAGCGGACA
The DNA here is from genome assembly GCA_045612425.1 of Faecousia sp. Lineage (GTDB taxonomy): Bacteria > Bacillota > Clostridia > Oscillospirales > Oscillospiraceae > Faecousia. The sequence continues at coordinate 1,296 of JAZKZB010000071.1, read as the reverse complement.
ACCCACGGAAAAACAACTGGAGGCTATCAACGCCCAGGCCAAAGCACAACTGACTAAGGATCAGATTTACGTTTTTTCTTTGCGTTTGTGCGATGACCAGATTGATCGGGATGGAGAACGGTTTGATACCGATGCGTTGCCCGGCCTTGCCAAATTGTTCATCGGAAAAACCGGAGTTGTGGACCATCGTTGGAGCAGTGATTCGCAAATTGCCCGTATTTTTGAAACCCAAGTGGTCAAGGAGGATACGGTGCATTACATCAAGGCGTGGGCCTACATTCGCCGGGGGAAAAATGCGGATGAGTTGATTGCGGATATTGAAGCCGGCATTAAAAAGGAAGTCAGTGTAGGATGCGCAATGGGTCGTTCTGTTTGTTCTGTGTGTGGAAGCGATTACGGCACTTGTGGACATCAAAAGGGAGAATATTACGATGGCGCTTTGTGCTGCGCAATTTTGAAAGAACCTATGGATGCCTATGAGTTTTCTTTTGTGGCAGTGCCTGCCCAACGGGAGGCGGGCGTGCTGAAGGGTTTAGGAATGGGCAAGAAATGTTTAAAGGACCTGGCCGATGCCTATGGCGCGCAAGGTGAGTATCGGGAACTGTATCAAAAAGCACAGTTGGGTTGCCGGTATGAGAAGCAACTGCAAGAGGAAGTGGTTCGCCTTTGCATGATTTTGGACTTGGGCGTGGAACGGGAGGTTTTGCAGAAGGTATTTGCAAAAACTGCCTCTGCAGAACTGCTGACGTTGAAGGATTCCTTGGAGCAAAAGGTGAGTGCGCTTTTGCCCGGGAAAACGCAATTGAAATCCAGGCAAACACAGGAACAACCGATGGAAAACGGTTTTTTGGTATAAGGGTATTTCCGGTTTTGTCCGGTGACCATATTTATTTTTAAGGAGGAAAAAACATGAGCATTTCTTATGAAGGGATTGGACATCTGAGTGTGACCTTCCCTAACCACAACGCAGCGGAACATCAGGTATGTACCGTGGGGAACGATGGAAAGGTTTGCGCTTGTGCTGCAGGCGAAAACTTTATCGGCGAAGTGGAAAGCGTGAACGCCGCTTATGCGGGAGTTCAGGTGGGCGGTTTTGTAAAACTGAACTATACCGGCACCGCTCCTGCTGTGGGATTCACAAAACTCTCTGCTGATGGCAACGGCGGGATTAAAGCCGATGCGGCAGGGCAGGGTTATTGGGTAGTATCGGTAGATACTGTCAATGCAACGGCAATCGTAAAACTGTAAGGAGGAAGAAAAATGAGTTTTGACAATTTGAAATTGGAAAAGGGTATG
>JAZKZB010000070.1:0-5695 GCA_045612425.1 Faecousia sp. | reverse complement strand
CCTGATCGCCCATGAACTTCCTGCGCCGGTAGTTGTCCCGGATCCCGTGGAAGTGAATCTTCCCCAAGACATAGAAACACCGCCCGAGACGACGGAAATACCACCGGAAGCAACCCAATCCGAAGAATCTCAAGAAGATGTCACGGAAGAAACAGACTCTGAGGAAACCCCGGCAGAACCGGAGGAATCCATTCCGGAAGTAGTGGATAATCCCAAGCGCAAACGGAAAATGGGCTGGATCATTCTTCTTGCTGTTTGCGTTTTACTTTGCGGTTTGGCCGCAGGCGCTTTTGCCTATCGCAATTATGTATATCTGCAACCGATCTACGAAATCACTTTGCAGGGTTCCGAAGACACCTTGGTTGTACTCCTAAACACCGAAATCCCCGATAAACAGTTACTTGTCACCTGTACGGATACATACGGTCACAAATTCGAGGCCGTAGTGTCGGAATCCAAAGCCTATTTCTCCGGTTTGAATCCCGACACCTCTTATAAAATCCAAGTGCATATCAACGGATTCCACAAATTGGTAGGGCAAACTTCTGAAACCTATGTCACTGCAAAACAAACTTCCATTATCGGTCTGACTTCCGTAACCGGTACAGAAGCAGGGTCTGTGATTCTGAGTTTTACCGTCCAAGGTCCGGAAGTTGGCGGTTGGACAGTGTACTATGGCGCCGTTGACGAGGAAGAAAAATCTGTTTCCTTCACCGGACACATGGTCACCCTCAACGGTCTGACTGTAGGCAAAACCTACACATTCCGGTTAGAATCTCAAGAGAATTTGTATTTGGTAGGCACAGATACAATTACCTACACCGTTACCAACCCCATTTTGGCCAAAGACCTGCAAATCCTTGGTTATTTTGACGGCGCCTTGCACATTACCTGGACCGGCCCGGAAAACAATACCGATGTACGCTGGAATGTGCGTTGCTACAACAATATGGGTTACGACAAAACCCAAACCACCCTGCAAAATGTCATTTCCTTTGATGACTTAGACCTGACGAAAGCCTACACTGTGGAAATCACTGCCCAAGGAATGAGTCAAGGGGTTCGCGCCTATGTTTCGGAAAACTCCGTCACTGTAACAAACTTGGATGTTACTGCAGATCGCAATTCTCTCACTGTGACATGGGACTGCGAGGGCACACCCCCAGACGGCGGTTGGCTTTTGATATATACGCTTAACGATGAAGAATATCAATATGTCCTGCAATGTCCGGAAGGAAGTCCCGCTGTTTTGCCAAAATTGCCCGGATACCGCTATAACATCCTCCTCCAGCCTGCCAATGGAAATACCGCCTTTGGCGGAACGTTCACTTATGAAGTGCCCGCTGCAGAAACCTTCTCCGGATATTGGGTGCAGGCCTCCGACATGGTGTTCCGGATGTGCAAAACACCGGAAATTGCCCAATGGGAGGAATACCATGTGCCGGCTGAGGATTTCAAAACCACCTTTGCCATTGGTGAAAAGGCATCTTTCGCCATTCGTCTAAACCATGAATATACCACCTCAGCGGACCTGATCACCACCTTGTTTGTCATTCGTGACAGCGATGGAAAACTGGTCAGCAGCAATTCCTATACCATGACCTGGACCTCCATGTGGTACCGCGGATTCGGACGGGCCAACATCCCTGCCATGCCGGAAATTCCCGGCGATTACACGTTGGATATTTACTTCAACGGCGCATCTGTCACCACGCAGAATTTTACCATTGTACAATAATCAAACGGCAGTCTGTATAGACTGCCGTTTCCTTTTTTGGCCACACTTTCCATTGAAAAGATAGGGTTTTCATGATAAAATTCCAAAAAACTTACGAAAGGAGTGCGTTATGCGCACCATCAGCCATCACCAATTAGGGCATTTTCTCGGACAACGCTATTTGTCAAACGCCTCCCCTACTCAACTGCGTTTTTTCCTTTTGGGATGTACCCAGCCGGATAAAAATCCCGCCACATATCTAAAAGGTTCTATAAAATATCGCTGGCTTCACGGTCACGACTATTCCAACTGCAAGACCTACATTTTTCGTCTTTGCAGAAAATTACAAAGCAAAACGACCTGGACTTGGAAAGAATATTATGCTCTGGGCAAATTAATTCACTATATTGCCGACACCTTCACCTATGCCCACAGCGCCTCTTTTGACGGAAATCTTTCGCAACATCGTCAATACGAACAACGTCTTCACGAACAATTGTCTGCCCGCCTTTCCAAATCACCAAACAGTTTCCCCCGCATTTCTCCCTACGCCGAAAACAATATAAAACAATATCGTCGCCTCTACTGTCAATTAACTCCTCAAATCACCATTGATTTAGACTTTTCCATTGGCGTAGCCATGCAGGTCATGGACATCCTAACCCCAAACAGAAAATCCTAAATTTTTACTTTTTACTATTGCATTTATCCGTCTACCGTGGTATAATGTCCGCATACGCAAGATACGGAGGATTTATCATGAGTATGCAAAAGGCACAATTTTGCTTTTATTACTATTACTTTTACCGTCAAGAAAAGTAATAGCGATTTGTGCTGCATTCATTTTGCGTCGATAAAAGATTTACCACGCTGCACAGTTCGCATCTGTGCAGCGTATTTTGTTAGGAGTTGTTGATTATGATTGCCATTTTGAAACAAGGTACCACCGTAGAACAAAGAGAGCATTTGGTGCAATGGTTGCACAACTTAAATTTAGATGTACATGTTTCCCAGGGTCAGGAAGTGACTGTTCTCGGTCTTGTAGGTGACACCAGCCGGATTGACATGGAACTCTTAGGCAGTCTGGACATTGTATCTTCTGTGAAGCGGGTTTCCGAGCCTTTCAAACAAGCAAACCGCAAATTCCATCCTTTAGATACTGTTATTGAAATCGGCGATGCAAAAATCGGAGGCGGACATTTTGCCATGATTGCCGGACCTTGCAGTGTGGAATCTGAAGAGCAAATCATTTGCGTCGCGCAGGCAGTAAAGGATGCCGGCGCCCATATCCTGCGTGGAGGCGCTTTTAAGCCAAGAACTTCTCCTTATGCATTCCAGGGAATGAAAGACGAAGGGATTCATCTGCTACTGAAAGCAAGGCAGGCTGTGGGTCTGCCCATTATCACCGAAATCATGAATATCAACACCTTGGATTTGTTCGAGGACGTGGACATCATTCAAGTCGGCGCCAGAAATATGCAAAACTTTGACTTGCTGAAAGAACTGGGCAAAACGAAAAAGCCTATTTTGCTCAAGCGTGGCCTTGCCAACACCTTGCAAGAACTCCTTATGAGCGCCGAATACATTATGAGTGAGGGCAATGAACAAGTCATTTTATGCGAACGGGGCATCCGCACTTTTGAAACCTACACCCGAAACACCTTAGACCTGTCCGCCATCTCCGTATTACATGAATTGAGCCATCTGCCCGTAGTAATTGACCCCAGCCACGCCACGGGAAAAGCCAAATTGGTTCCTCCCATGGCCATGGCCGCAGCCGCTGCCGGTGCCGACGGCATTATGGTAGAAGTTCACAACAATCCCTCTTGTGCCTTGTGCGACGGCGCCCAATCTCTAACCCCTGACCAGTTTGCGCAATTAAATTATAAAATTGGGAAAATTCGGGAGGCGATGGTGTGAACATCGGCATTTTAGGATTGGGACTTATCGGTGGCTCTATGGCCCGGGCTTATTCCAAAGCCGGTCATCCGGTATATGCTTATGACGCAGATGCCTCTATCCTGTCTTTCGCCCAACTTTGCGGTTCTGTATCCGGCGTATTGGACGAAACCACCTTGAAAAATTGTGACCTGATCCTTTTGGCCATTTATCCCGAAGGCTGTGTCCGATATTTAGAAGAAAACGCCCGTTTCATTTCCAAAAACGCTTTGGTGATGGATTTGTGCGGAACCAAAACGAACATTTGCAACCGTTGTTTTGCTTTAGCACAGGCCTACGGTTTTACCTTTATAGGGGCTCACCCTATGGCCGGAACCCATCATTGGGGATTTAAATACAGTCGCAGTAATCTATTCCAGGGCGCGCCCATGGTGCTGGTACCGCCGAGATTGGACGATATGCAACTGATTGACCGGGCAAAAGAGGCCCTATCCCCTTGCAATTTCGGTTCTTTTTCCTTATGCACTGCCCAGGAGCATGATAAACGCATTGCTTTTACTTCCCAAATGCCCCATATTATCAGCAATGCCTATATCAAATCCCCCACTGCCCGAAATCACACCGGTTTCTCTGCCGGCAGTTACAAAGATCTAACCCGGGTTGCTTGGCTCAATCCTCAAATGTGGGCGCAACTTTGCATGGAAAATCGAGAGCAACTTTTAGAAGAACTCAACACCTATTTAGGCAATTTACAGCACTACCGGGATGCATTGGAAACCCGGGATGCCGATGCTTTGGTAACTCTGTTTGAGGAAGGACGCCGGGCAAAAGAGGAGGTAGACGGATGATTTCTGTTTTTGTTTCTGCATCTCAATCCTACGAAGTCAAAATCGGAAGCAATCTTTTGCCCTCCTTAGGACAGGAAATTCAAAAGATTTGCCAGACAGGAAAAATTGCCATTATCAGCGACAGCAATGTGTTCCCACTTTATGGAAGCACCATTGAAACCAGCCTGAAAGCCTCCGGCTTTGCCGTCTTCTCTTTTGTATTTCCTGCAGGAGAAAACAGTAAGACTCCCGCTGTTTATCTGGAAATCCTTAACTTTTTATCTGAAAATCAATTGACCCGGAGCGACTGTCTGGTAGCCTTGGGTGGCGGTGTGGTAGGTGACATTACCGGATTTGCCGCCGCTACCTATCTTCGTGGCATCGCTTATGTACAAGTTCCCACCTCCCTACTCGCCATGGTAGACTCTTCCGTAGGAGGCAAAACCGCCATTGACCTGCCCGCCGGCAAAAATCTGGCAGGCGCATTTTACCAACCAAAACTGGTGCTTTGTGATACCGACACTTTACGCACTCTGCCTGAAGAAGATTTTCGGGACGGATGCGCAGAAATCATCAAATACGCCATGGTCTTTGACAAGGAACTTTTTGCCCATTTGCAACAAGCAGGCCTTGCTTTCGACCGGGAAATCGTAATCTCCAAATGCATCACCTTAAAGCGGGATGTGGTCGATGCCGACGAATTTGACCGGGGTCAACGAATGTTGCTCAATTTCGGTCACACCTTAGGTCACGCAGTAGAAGCAAAAAGCAACTACTGTCTCTCTCATGGAAAATCCGTAGCCATTGGAATGGCGATTGTCTGCCGTTCCTGCGCAAATCAAGGTTTCTGTCCCCGGGAGGTAAGCGATGCGCTTATCAATCTTTTGAACCAATTCTCTCTGCCCACTGCTACGGACAATTCTGCCCAGCAATTATGCGCCATTGCGCTTTCCGATAAAAAGCGTAACGGTGACATAGTGCATTTGATTGTGCCGAAAGCCGTTGGCAACTGTGAAATTTCCCCCATTTGCGCCAACGACCTTATTTTCTTTACGGAAGCAGGACTGTAATATGGACATTACCATTTCCCCCCGTTTATTATCCGGCTCTGTCACCGCCATTGCCTCCAAATCTCAGGCGCACCGTTTTTTAATTTGTGCTGCCTTTGGAGATAAGAAGACTGTGCTTCTATGTCCGGATACCAATCAGGATATGGATGCGACCGCGCAGTGTTTAACTGCCTTGGGCGCAA
>JAZKZB010000069.1:0-1884 GCA_045612425.1 Faecousia sp. | reverse complement strand
TTTTCATTATTATAGCAGTTTTCGACTAAATTTTCAACTACAATCTGGTTACAGAAAGGGAAAGAAATCCTTGCTTTTTTGCGCCTTTGGAGGTATAATAAATTGATTCATTTTACATTTTTCTAAAGAGGTTTTGCTGTGTATCTGAAAAGTTTGGAAGTGCAGGGATTTAAGTCCTTTCCGGATAAGACCGTAATTCGCTTTGGCGATGACATTACTGCCATCGTCGGGCCTAACGGCTCCGGCAAATCGAATATTTCTGATGCGATTCTGTGGGTTATGGGTGAACAAAGCACCAAAACGCTTCGGGGCGCAAAAATGGAGGACGTAATTTTCAGCGGTACGCAAAAGCGGTCGTCCGTTGGCTTTGCCGAGGCCACTTTGACCTTGGACAATACTGACCGGGCATTGGCCTATGATGCTGACGAGGTTATGGTCACCCGTCGGTATTACCGCAGTGGCGATAGCGAGTACTATATCAATCGGCAAAGCGCCAGACTGCGTGATATCCATGAAATGTTTATGGATACGGGTTTGGGCAGAGAAGGTTACTCCAATATCGGACAGGGTCGTATTGACGAGATCCTGTCTTTGAAGAGTGCAGACCGTCGGGAGATTTTTGAAGAAGCTGCCGGTATTTCCAAGTACCGTCATCGCAAGGAAGAAACCGAACGGAAACTTGCCCATACAGAAGAGAATTTGCTTCGTATCGGGGATAAAGTATCGGAATTGGAACTGCAGTTGGAACCTTTGAAGCAACAGTCGGAAAAGGCCAAGAAATATTTGGAATTGAAAGACGAGTTGCAGGGTGTGGAAGTTGCCGTATGGTTGGACAGTTTAGAGAAGTTGTCCGTGGCTGCGAAAAAAGCGGAGGAAGATTATGCCTCTGCGTCCTTTGTGTTGCAACAAGCCCACGATGACTTGGAGCGTATGTATGCCAAATCCGAGGAATATGGCGAGGATTTACGCCAAAAAGATGCCCAGTTGGAAACCTTGCGGATAAAGGTGAATATGCTGGAAGCCAATCACCAGCAATTAGATGGCCAGGTGGCTATTTTACGGGGAAATATTTCCAATAATGAGGATAATATTGTTCGCATTGAAGAGGAATTGCAGGGAACGAATGACCGTAACGGTGGGATTCAGACACAAATTGAACAAGCAAACCACCGGATTGCGCAATTAGAGGAATCATTGAATGCCAAAAAGGAAGTTCTGCAAGGTTTGCAGGAGAAACTGGCGTTGATGACCGCCAATGCGCAAGGAATGACAAAGCAGTATTTGGAATTGCGTGGAAAAGAAGCGCAAATGAGCGCAGACATTGCCGGATGGGAGGCGGATATCCGCGCGATTCATGGCAGTGCAGAACAGATGCAGGAACGGGTAGGGCAGTTGGAGGCTGATTTGTTGGCTGGCGACCAAAGAGAGACCCAGGCACGGGAGAATCTGCAAGCATGCCAAAAAACGCTTCAGATTGCGCAAGCAGAAGTTACTGCCGCAAACAATACCATTACCGGATATGCCCTTCGGAAGGAAACCCGGATTTCCCGTCGGGACGAGCATGCTCAAACGGTCCGGGATTTGACTGCGAAGTTAGACAGCGTTTCGGCAAAGGTAAAAGTGTTCCGCGCTATGGAGCGGGATTATGAAAGTTTTCACAAGTCTGTGAAATTGGTGATGCAGGAAGCCCAAAAGGGAAACCTGAGGGGCGTGCATGGACCGGTTTCCCGTTTGATACGTACGCAGGATGAAACCGCGGTAGCCATTGAAATTGCTTTGGGTGGTAATATCCAGAATGTTGTTACCAATAATGAGGATACCGCTAAGAAGATGATCCGCTTCTTAAAAGACTATCGTCTGGGCCGTGCCACATTCCTGCCTCTT
>JAZKZB010000068.1:0-3060 GCA_045612425.1 Faecousia sp. | reverse complement strand
TTTGCATCTAAATTGGGACTTACCGGTTTGGAATTTGCCCATGGAATCCCCGGCAGTGTTGGGGGCGGAATTTACATGAATGCCGGCGCATACGGTGGGGAATTATGCCATGTATGTGAAAGTGTCACAACTATGGACCGGCATGGAAACTTGCGTGTCAGAAGTAAGGATGAGATGGCATTTTCTTATCGGCACAGTATATTGGAAGATACGGGTGAGATTGCAGTCAGCGCAATTTTTCAGTTAACACCCGGTGATAAGGAAGAAATCAAAGATAAAATCAAAATGTATATGGCAAAGCGGTCTGCTTCCCAGCCCTTGGATTTGCCTTCTGCTGGTTCAGCATTTAAACGGCCGGTGGGAGGATATGCAGGTGCATTGATTGAGCAGGCAGGACTGAAAGGCTATCAGGTTGGTAATGCAGGTATTTCTAATAAACATGCCGGTTTTGCTGTGAATTTAGGTGGCGCAACCGCAAAGGAAATTCAAACGTTATTAAGGAATGTGTCGGATATTGTGTTTGCCCAATCCGGAATTCGGTTGGAACCGGAAGTGCGTATTTGGGAACCATAAAAAAAGAAAGGGGGATGCGATTGTGGTTATGTCTTTTTCCGGTAATGCAAAGGCAGAAATCTGTAAGGCATTGCCCCAAAAGCATTGTTGCGCCTTGGCGCAATGTTTTGGAATTCTCCTTTATTGTAACAGTTTTCATGTAGATTGCATTCGAATCATTACGGAAAGCCGGGAGTTTGCAAACATTCTGCCTAAATTGTTTAAAAAGGCATTTTCCCTGAATTTTGATCAGGTGCCGGATGATGGCGCTGCGGGGAAATTGGTGTTTCAAATCACCAATCCTCTTAAAATCCAGCAGATTATGGATGCGTATGGATTTGATTACAAGGAAACCTTGTCCTTGCATATTAATATTCCCATTGTGGAGGATGACTGTTGCAAACAGGCTTTTTTGCGTGGGGCATTTTTAGCCGGAGGCAGTGTTACCGACCCACAGAAGGGCTATCATATCGAACTAACCACAACCCATAAGTATGTGGCAAATGAATGCTATATTCTTATGGAGGATATGCTTGGTTTTTATCCCAAAACGGCCAAACGGGGCGGTGGGCAAGTCCTTTATATAAAACAAAGTGAGTTAATTTCGGATTTTCTGACTTTTTTGGGCGCGCCGATTTCCGCAATGGGAATTATTGAAGCCAAATTAGAGAAAGAATTAAACAATAAGGTTAACCGCCGTTGTAATTGTGACGATGCAAACACTTCCAAAGTGGTGGAAGCGGCTCAGGAACAATTATCAGCACTGCGTATTCTGCGGGAATCCGGGATTGCAGATACCTTGCCCGTTAAATTGCTTCAGGCAATGGAAGCCCGTGAAAAGAACCCGGAGGCATCTTTGACGGAACTATCCGCCATGATGGAACCTCCTATCAGCAAACCGGCAATGAATCACCGATTAAAGAAATTAGTAGAATTGGCAAAGGAGGCTGGAAAATGAGTTTTGTACATTTGCACGTCCATAGTGAATATAGCCTTCTTGACGGTGCTTGTCGTATTGGGAAGTTGATGGACCGGGTGAAAGAATTGGGGCAAGATGCCGTTGCCATTACAGACCATGGTGTGATGTACGGATGCATTGACTTTTATAAAGCCGCAAAAGCAGCAGGTATTAAACCCATCATTGGTTGTGAGGTGTACGTTGCTCGACGGGGTATGGAAGATAGGGTTCATGGTATTGATAATGACCCTTACCATTTGGTTTTGTTGTGCGAAAACCGCAAGGGATATGAAAACCTTTGCTACTTGGTGTCCCAGTCTTTTGTTTCCGGATTTTACGGAAAACCCAGAGTAGATTTGGCTTTGCTAAAGCAATATCACGAGGGACTGATTTGTTTATCCGCCTGCCTTGCCGGTGCGATTCCGCAATATCTTATGGAGGATGACTTTTCCTCTGCAAAGTCTTATGCTCTGCAACTGTCTGAAATTTTTGGACCGGAACATTTTTATTTGGAACTTCAAGACCACGGGATTGAAGAACAACAGCCTGTTAATCAGGGAATTCGGCGCATTGCCAGAGAAACGGGACTTCCGCTGGTTGTTACAAACGATGCCCACTATCTGCGCAAAGAAGATGCCACAATGCAGGATGTTCTTTTATGTGTCCAAACCGGGAAAACCGTTGATGATACGAACCGGATGAAATTTCAAACCGAAGAATTTTACTTAAAAGGCGAAGATGAATTGCGGGAACTGTTTCCCAATTGTGACGAGGCTTTTGAAAACACAGCAAAAATTGCCGAAATGTGCAATTTGGAATTTGAATTTAACAATTATCATTTGCCATCCTTTCCGGTTCCTGAAGGTTATTCCAACGAGGAATATTTCCGGAAACTGTGCATGGACGGATTTCAGGAACGTTACAAAAACCCTCCCCAAAGTTATCTTGACCGTTTGGAATACGAAATTGGTGTTATCAGTCGAATGGGGTATGTAAACTATTACCTTATCGTTTGGGACTTTATTCGATTTGCAAAGGATGCAGGGATTCCGGTTGGCCCCGGCAGAGGGTCCGGCGCCGCTTCTATTGTTGCATATTGTATGCACATAACAGAAGTCGACCCAATGAAGTATTCTTTGATCTTTGAACGTTTTCTAAATCCGGAACGTGTCAGCATGCCCGACTTTGATACCGACTTTTGTCAGGAGCGAAGAGGGGAAGTCATTGAATATGTCATGGAAAAATACGGCAAGGACCATGTGGCTCAGATTGCTACATTTGGTACCATGGCTGCCCGGGGGGCTATTCGCGATGTTGGCCGCGCGCTGAATTTCAGTTATGCCGAAACCGATGTGGTAGCCAAATTAGTACCTACCATGCCATTGCACATTACCTTAAAAGAAGCCCTGGAAATCAACCCCAAATTGAAGGAAATGTATGACGGGGATGAACGGGTAAAGTTGCTGATTGATACTGCCATGCAGTTGGAGGGAATGCCAAGAAACACCTCCACCCATGCAGCCGGTGTTGTGATTACTGCGGACCCGGTA
>JAZKZB010000067.1:0-5070 GCA_045612425.1 Faecousia sp. | reverse complement strand
GCCGCAATTTTTGCAGCAACGGCATCGCAAGTGGGATTTTGCAAGCGGGAGTAAAAATAGCCTTCGGCCTCCAAATCAAACAGTTTGCCCATCTGTTCCGATGTGGCATACTGGAATGTGGTGCTTTGAACAATGGGAATTTGTCTGGGTTCCCCGTTCGCCGGTTGATACCCGGCTTGAATACATAACGTTTCCGGATGCAATTTACGTTCCATGGAAATCACCTCTAAAGTTTTATTTTACTATTGTAATGCCCAAAGGGCAGTTTGTCAATGAAAAGCCCCCTCAATGTGACCTATGGCCCATGAGGGGGGGTTCTTATACATATCGAATTTCAATTTCCCCGAAACTGACGCTTCCGTCCAAGTGAATCACCCCTTGGGCTTGGTCATCGGGTTGTCCTTTCACCGCCAAAGACGCAAAGGCATTGGAAGAATCCGCATTCACCCGAAACCGCTTTGGCACAATCAAATTCAATTCTCCAAAAGAGCAGGTAGCATCCACGCAGCAATCTTGCGTCACTTCTTCGCAGCCGGTCAAGTCCACCGTCAACTCCCCAAAACTGCATTGAACTGACCCCTCTCTCAGTTTTGGCAACTGCACGAAATAATTTTCTTCTCCAAAAGAAAGACTGCAATGAAAAGAATCCTCATCACTTTCATAGGAGGATTTCATTTTCTCCTTGCCCTTACTGTCACAGATTTTTCCGTTTTTGGCGATATAAAACCGAGGTTTTTTCGGCTTCCGAAGGGCATCTGCCAGCAAACTCAGGCCAAAGAGCACCACAATAATGGGAAATACCAATTCCCCACCGATATGGAATGACCAAATATGCAAATTGGAAATTAAAAAGTAAGCCCCAAAAAAGGTTGCGCCAAAGGCAAAAAAAGAAAATTTTCGCAAAACTCCGTACAGGCCATAAATCAGCAAAGCACAAGGCCAAAGAATACTCCAAAAGCCAACATTCCATGTAAACACCTTGTCCAATACGCAGAGCGCACCCACCAGCAATACAAAAAATGCAAAAGCCAGTCCTTCTCCTCTGCCAGCATCCCAACGAAACTCAATTTTGTCCCCATGACCGCCTTCCGAAGCACTTTCAGCAACTACTTCCCCTTCATGCACGGTTTTGCTTTCGTATCCCAACAGTTCGTCTGTACTGGTTCCAAACAATTCCGCCAGTTTGGGAAGCATGGTAATATCCGGGCAAGACTGATCATTTTCCCATTTGCTCACCGCCTGGGCGGTCACGCCCAAACGTTCCGCCAGTTGCTCCTGAGTCAATTTCAGCCGTTTTCGATTCTGTACAATACGTTTCCCCAAAGTTTGTTCCATAATACGTCCCCTCCTGATCTTTTGCATCCATTATGCCATACTTTTTCGCAAAAATCTATCCACTGTTTGTTAATTTCGCAATTTCTTTCCCGAAACCACCGGTTGTTTTTTCATAAACCCATGGTTGTCTTTCATTTTTCTTGCTTTTTTCTTTTTTTGCGTTATGATAAAAATGGAATTTAACAGCAAGGAGTCCGCCATGGAAAAAATATCCAGTTTTACCATTGACCATATTGCATTACAACCGGGTTTGTATGTATCCCGAAAAGACCGGGTAGGCGCAGAAACCGTTACCACCTTTGACCTGCGGCTCACAAGCCCCAACGAAGAGCCGGTAATGAACACTGCCGAAATCCACACCATAGAACATTTAGCGGCCACTTATCTTCGCAACGAGCCTACCTGGAAGGACAAAGTGCTCTACTTTGGACCCATGGGTTGCCGAACGGGCTTTTACCTGCTTTTAGCAGGAGATTGGGAAAGTTGGGATGCATTGGTGCTGGTACGGGAATGTTTCCGCTTTATCGGTGATTTTCAGGGGCAAGTGCCGGGCGCTTCGGCCAAAGACTGCGGAAACTATTTGGATATGAATTTACCTATGGCAAATTACTGGGGCAAAAAATACTGCGCATTGCTTGAAAACTGCAAGGAAGACCGTTTGGTCTATCCGGAATCAGGAGAAATACTATGAAACTTGGAATCATCGGCGCCATGGAAGTGGAAATTGCCACTTTGGTAGAGCGCTTAACAGAAAAAAGTTCCGCCACATGGGCAGGCAGCACCTACTACACCGGATGTCTGGAAGGATTGGATGTGGTGGTAGTACAATGTGGTGTGGGTAAAGTCAACGCCGCTATCTGCGCGCAAATTTTGTGCGACCGCTATGAAGTTACCCATTTGGTCAATACGGGTGTTGCCGGCTCTCTGGATGCTAATTTAGATATCGGGGATTTGCTTATCAGCAAAGATGCCATTCATCACGACATGAATTGCAACTACCTGAACTACCCCATCGGTCAAGTGCCGGGACTTCCCGTACTGACCTTTGAAGCCGACCGGCAGTTAATGGACTGCGCTTTTCGTGCAGCAGAGGAAGTGAGTCCCGGTCACACCAAAATCGGGCGCGTTGCCAGTGGCGACCAGTTTATCTCCAACAAGGCGCAAAAAGAAAATATCATTGCCGACACCGACGCATCCTGCGCGGAAATGGAGGGGGCTGCCATTGCCCACACCGCCTATCGGAACGGCATTCCCTTTGTCATCATACGCGCCATCTCCGACAAGGCAGATGACTCCGCCCAAATGGACTATCCCACTTTCGAAGCCATCGCCGCAAAGCGATGCGCCGAAGTTACCGCCCGGTTGGCGAAATTTCTAAGTGAATAAAAAACGGAGCCTGAAAAGTCAGGCTCCGTTTTCCATTATAAATGGAGTACCCGGTCTTTGATTTCCTGGGTTCTGCCTTGATTCCAATACTGCGTACCGATGTAACCGCAAGTTCTGCGCGCCACATTCATTTTACTTTGGTCTGTATTGCCACATTGAGGACATACCCAAACCAATTTCCCGTCATCATCTTCCCGCACCTCAATCTCTCCGTCAAAACCGCACTCCTGGCAGTAATCGGATTTGGTATTCAGTTCGGCGTAGATGATGTTATCATAAATAAAGCGCATCACTTCCAGCACCGCATCAATATTTTGCTGCATATTGGGCACTTCAATATAACTAATTGCGCCACCGGGACTCAAATGCTGGAACTGCGCCTCAAAAGACAGTTTGGTAAAGGCATCAATTTCTTCCGACACATGCACATGGTAGGAATTGGTAATGTAACCCTTATCGGTGATGCCGGGGATAATGCCAAACCGCTTTTGCAGACACTTGGCAAACTTATAAGTAGTAGACTCCAAAGGCGTGCCATACAAGGAGAAATCAATATTATGCATTTGTTTCCACTTTTTGCAGGCATCGTTCAAAGCCGTCATGATTTCCAAAGCAAACGGCGTTGCTTCAGAATCTGTATGAGAACGACCGGTCATGTACTTGACACACTCATAAAGACCGGCATATCCTAAACTGATCGTAGAATACCCGCCAAAAAGCAGTTCGTCAATGGGCTGTCCCTTCGGCAACCGCGCCAAGGCGCCATACTGCCACAAAATAGGCGCAGCATCGGAAAGGGTTCCCTTGAGCCGTTCATGGCGACACATCAGCGCCTTGTAGCACAAATCCATGCGCTCTTGGAAAATTTTCCAGAACTTATCCTTGTCCCTGCCGGAGGAAAGGGCAATATCCGGCAAATTCACCGTAACCACGCCCTGATTGAACCGACCGTAATATTTGTGCTTGCCCGGTTCATAATTGCCGGCATTGGCAATGTTGCCAACCCCCGCGTCCGTAAAACGGTCAGGCGTCAGGAAAGAACGGCATCCCATGCACACATACACATCGCCCTTGAGTTCCAGCATTTTCTTTTCGCTGATATAATCCGGCACCATGCGCTTGGCCGTACATTGGGCCGCCAACTTCGTCAAATACCAGTAAGGAGAATCTTCGGTTACATTGTCCTCTTCCAGAACATAAATCAATTTCGGGAATGCAGGGGTAATCCAGACACCCTTTTCATTTTTTACCCCTTCATAGCGCTGGCGGAGCATTTCCTCAATAATCAGCGCCAAGTCCTTCTTTTCCTGCTCATTTCTGGCTTCATTCAGATACATGAAGACCGTGATAAAGGGGGCTTGACCGTTGGTGGTCATCAACGTGACCACCTGATACTGAATGGTCTGAACACCACGGCTGACTTCACTGCGCAGCCGATCTTCCACCACTTGGCTGATTTTTTCTTCGCTGACCTGAACCCCAAAGGTCTCCATTTCCTTTTCCACGCTCTTCCGGATTTTTTCCCGGCTGACCTGCACAAAGGGCGCCAAGTGCGTCAAAGAAATGGACTGTCCGCCGTATTGATTGGATGCAACCTGGGCAATAATCTGAGTGGCAATATTGCAGGCAGTGGAAAAAGAATGGGGCTTTTCAATTAACGTGCCGGAAATGACCGTTCCGTTTTGCAACATATCTTCTAAGTTTACCAAGTCGCAGTTATGCATATGCTGGGCAAAATAATCTGCATCATGGAAATGAAGAATGCCGGCATCGTGGGCATCCACAATTTCCTTGGGAAGTAAAATACGGTTGGTAATGTCCTTACTCACTTCCCCTGCCATATAATCCCGCTGTACCGCGTTGATAGTAGGATTTTTGTTGGCATTTTCCTGCTTTACTTCTTCATTATTGCATTCAATCAAACTTAAAATCCGGTCGTCCGTAGTGTTAGACTGACGAAGCAAACTCCGGGTGTAGCGATATGTAATATAACTTTTTGCCACCTCGAAAGCCCCATGTGCCATGATGGCCTTTTCCACCAAGTCCTGAATTTCTTCCACCGCAGGACTGCGCCCCATTTCCTCGCAGGAAATCTCTACGCTCTGCGCAATCCGCTGAATCTGCAACGGAGTCATCCGAACATTTTCTTCTACTGCTTCATTGGCTTTTGTAATGGCATTTTTAATTTTCGCAATATCAAAAACCACTTCCGCGCCGTTTCTTTTAATAATTTTCATATTTTTTCTCCTGAAATAAAATCAAAACATCCTTTACGTGCAGGACTTATTATACTATATCTTGTGGTTTTTGCAATAGGCAACCACAAAATAATGTGCTTTTTGCAAAATT
>JAZKZB010000066.1:0-14057 GCA_045612425.1 Faecousia sp. | reverse complement strand
TATGATTACTCCTGGGTAAAGGGTATTTCTTTCGTGTTGTATGACCCGTTCACTGCGAATGCAAACAGTGGCGTTCAGAAGTGCTATATTCCTGTTTCTCTGATTCAGGATGAAAACGGCGACCTGTACGTGATTTACTGTGACAATGCCGGCCAATTTAAGAATGTTAAGTTGGAAGGCGTGACGTTGGATGCTGTAAAGGGTACTGACATGCACTTCCGTGTGGAATTGACTTATGCGGATGCAACTAATCCTACCGTTGCTATGAAGTGTTATCTCAATGATCTCTTCCTGTTCGAATCTTCCGATGCCAGAAGCCCTATCAATACCGGTTCTACGCCTGGCGCTGATAGATTCGGCATGAAGGTTTACGGAAGCAACTATGATGTGATCAGCAATGACACCACTCATGCCTCGTGGGCAAACAATAAGGTGTCTGAGGCGGTGGATGCCGGCGCACTGGTGCTGGGTAATTTTGAAGCCATTGACTTCAAACTGACCAACTATACCACCAAGACCTTGAACGCAGAATTTGAACTGCCGGAAGATCCGGATCTGGAATTGCCGAATCCCGGCGATGAAGATATCGTACCTCCTGCCGAGATGTTCGTTGGAGACAAGGTTGTCTTTGCAGAAAAGGGTGCTGCCGGTGATGATGTCTGGGCTGCTGCTCAGGGTCAACTGGCTGCCGGTGAAAAGTTTGGCGTTGCCTGGTACGGCACTTGTCTGCATATCATCTATGCAAAGCAGGGTGTTGACACCTTTAAGGTCAACGGCAAGGACGCTACTGTTATCAAGGGCGATTCCTACGATATCGCTGTGATTTCTTATGAAGACCTGGGCATTAGAGTGACTGCTGCGAACGTTCCTTACGATCTGAAGTTAGAAGTTAACGGTAAGACTTGGAATGGTTTGGTGGTTCTTAATGACTTGGGTGACGATGTGGTAGAAGAGGGCAATGATACCGCCGGTGTTTCTGCAACTGCCGATGAGTATGTAGCATATTCGTTGTGGAGAAAATGCTACGCCTCTGCAATTGAAATCGTTGCAAATCAGCCCGTTGTTATGGACTGGGATGTCAATGTAAAGGAACTGCCCACTTCCTGCGATCCCGATGAAATTACTTCCTGGCGTGGCGGTTGGCACACCGGTTATGATTACTCCTGGGTAAAGGGTATTTCTTTCGTGTTGTATGACCCGTTCTCTGCAGATGCAGATTCCGGTGTTCAGAAAAAATGGATTCCCATTTCCTTGATTAAGGATGAAAATGGCGATCTGTACGTGATTTACTGTGACAATGCCGGCCAATTTAAGAGTGTCAAGTTGGATGGCGTGACCTTGGATGCAGAAAACGGTACAGATCTGCACTTCCGCGTGGAATTGACTTATGCGGATGCATCCAATCCTACCGTTGCTATGAAGTGCTACGTCAATGATACCTTCCTGTTTGAATCTGCCGATGCCAGAAGTTCTGTCAATACCGGCTCTACGCCTGGTGCTGATAGATTTGGTATGAAGGTGTTCGGAAGTAACTATGATGTAATTAGCAATGATGCTACCCATTCTGCATGGGAAAATAATAAGGTGTCTGAGGCGGTGGATGCCGGCGCACTGGTGCTGGGTAATTTTGAAGCCATTGACTTTGCTATGGCCAACTATACTGTGAAGGCTCTGAATGCAGAGTTCGAATTGCCTGAAGATCCTGCCGGTGGCGCTCCCGCACCTACCGGTGATACCAATGAAGTTGCTCTGTATGCTGCTTTGTTGGTTACCAGCCTGTTGGGCATGGTTGCTCTGGTGATTCCCACCATCCGTAAGAAACTCTTCTAATTCGGATTCTGAGAATCTAAAATCATAAAATTGCCCCCTGCGCGGTTTTTCCGTGCAGGGGGTGTTCTATATGCAATATAATACGGGCGGTTATTGACCGCCCGTAGAATACTGTGTTCATTTTAGACCCAAGGGGGTATGGCGCTATAGGTGTGGGTGCGTTCCCCATAAGGGAATGTCAATCGGCAGGAAAAAAGCATGGGAAAAGGGATGTCGTCCCGGGCGCCGTATTTATGGTCGCCAACCAGAGGAAACCCTCGGGAAGCAAATTGCACCCGAATTTGGTGACTGCGACCGGTGTGCAGCCGGATATTTACAAGGCTTTGCTCTCCTTGGGTTTGTCGGGTAAATTCCAGTCTTGCCAATTTAACACCTTTGCGTTCCCGTTTGACCACATAGACTTTGTTCTTGGCGCTATCTTTCCATAGCAGGTCTGTCCAATCTCCGGATTCCGGAGGCTCGCCGTGGACCAATGCCACGTATTCTTTGATCAAACTACCGTCTTGCACGGCTTTTGACAGGGCGGCCGCTGATTGGGTTGTGCGGGCATAAACCATAACACCGCCCACATTCTTATCCAATCGATGTACGGGGTAAAACGTGCCACCAAGGGCTTCCTGCAAGGCTTGAGGGAATTGCAGTTCGGAATCCATGCCAACGGGCTTGATACAAACGGCAATTTCTTTGTCTGCGTATAAAATTTCCATGCAATTCCCTCCTTTTCTTTTAGTATAGCAGAAAAACCGGAAAAGTCCATAAGCGCACTTGCAAGTTTTTGAATTTGCGGTATAATAGGGGAGATGAAAGGGGAGAGAGATATGACTGCTAAGGACTATCAGCAGAAATCTCCGCTGATGATTTTCTTGAGTTACTTTAAGCGCCATAAGGGCCTTTTTGCCATAGATGTGTTTTGCGCGATATGCATTGCAGGGGTGGATTTGTTGTTCCCGCTGGTTACGCGCAGTGCCCTTTACGATATGTTGCCCAACAAAATGTACCAAACCTTTTTCGTGATTATGGCGGTTTTTTTGGCATGCTACGGAGTGCGCTCATTTTTGAACTATATTGTGGCTTACTATGGGCATACGTTTGGCATTCGCGTAGAAGCGGATATTCGGGCGGATTTGTTTGCCAAATTGCAGACCATGAGTTATGATTTTTACGACCGCAACCGCACGGGAAAACTCATGAGCCGATTGACCTCTGATTTGTTTGAACTGACGGAATTGGCGCACCACGGTCCGGAAGACTTGCTGACGTCCACCTTGACCATCGTAGGCGCATTGGTGGTAATGTTTTCTATCCGCTGGGAACTGGCGGTGGTGGTGGGGGCCATGATTCCTGTATTTTTGGTCGTGGTGATGACCATGCGCAGAAGTATGGGAAGGGCATCTGCCGTGGCAAAAGAAAAGACTGCCCATATCAATCAGGAGATTGAGAGCAGTTTATCCGGCATTCGTACCGCCAAGGCCTTTGCCAATGAGGATGTGGAGAATGCAAGATTTACTGCTGCCAATGAGCAATTTAAGCGTTCAAAGCGGGATTTTCACAAGGCCATGGGTCGGTTTCATAGCAGTGTGGAATTCTTTCTGTGCAGTTTGAATGTGGTTGTAATTGGTGTGGGCGGTTACTTCGTCATGCGGGGGACCATGGACTACCGGGATTTGCTGACCTTTACCCTTTACATTTCTTCCTTTGTTAGCCCGATGCGAAAACTTTCCGGTTTTTCGGAGATGTTTGCCAACGGCTTTGCGGGGCTTAACCGCTTTGTGAGTCTTATGCGTACAGAGCCCACGTTGCAGGATAAACCGGATGCGAAACCGCTGGAGCAGGTGAGAGGGGAGATTGTGGTGGACCACGTCACCTTTGCTTATGACGGCGATTTGGATGTACTTCGGGATGTATCTTTGACTGTTCAGCCCGGGGAAACCGTGGCGATTGTAGGTCCGTCCGGTGGAGGAAAGACTACGTTATGTCAACTAATTCCTCGGTTTTACGATGTGACCGAGGGTAAAATTGCCATTGACGGCACCGATATTCGGGACGTAACCCAAAAATCTATCCATGAGCATATCGGCATTGTTCAGCAAGATGTGTTTTTATTTGCTGACACGATTCTGGAAAATATCCGCTATGGAAAGCCCAATGCCACCATGGAAGAAGTAGTGGAAGCGGCGAAAAAGGCGGAGATATACGAAGATATTATGGCAATGCCCAATGGCTTTGATACCTATGTGGGAGAACGGGGCACACTTCTTTCCGGTGGACAAAAACAGAGAGTGGCCATTGCGAGAATTTTCCTGAAAAATCCCCCGATTCTGATTTTGGACGAGGCGACCTCTGCTTTGGACTCCATCACGGAAGCCAAAATTCAACGGGCCTTTGACGCCTTGGCGAAGGGCAGAACCACATTGATTATTGCTCACCGTTTATCTACCATTCGGGCGGCTAATCGGATTGTGGCCATTACCGACGGCGTGATTACCGAGTGCGGAAATCATGAGCAGTTGCTGGAAGAGGGCGGCGTGTATGCAGATTTGTATCGCACGCAAAATCCCCAGCGAATATAAGAAATCGTGCGGTTGCAATTTGCAACCGCACGTATTTTTACATTTTTTCCGGAGCAGAGAAGCCAAGAATGTCAATGCAGGTTTCCAAGATGTCTTTTGCCAAAGCAATCAGAGAGATATAGCCTGCTTTCAGGGTTGCATCTTCTTCGGAAAGGATTCGGGTTTCATGGTAAAATTTGTTGACACATCCGGCTAACTCATAAATATATGCGCAAACCAAATTGGGGGCAGAGCCCTTCAAGGCGCTTTCCATGGCGGGTGCGAACCGTGTGATGGCCAGCATTAAATCCTTGGCGTACGCATTGGCGGGCAGTTGCATGGGCAGATGCTCCCAGGGACCGTATTTTGCCAGGATGGATTTGATGCGCACAATGGTATAAAGGATATACGGGCCGGTATTTCCTTCAAAGGCGGCAAAGCGCTCCATGTCAAAATTGTAGTCTTTGGTAGGTTGGTTGCTCAGGTCTCCGTATTTCAAAGCGCCCATGGCAATTTTTTGGGTGGTGGATTCCACTTCTTCGTCGGCCACAATTTGATTTTCCACAACTTTTGTGCGTACGAAGTCTGTCATGTCGGCAATGAGTTGTTCCAACCGCAAAACGCCACCGTCCCGGGTCTTAAAGGGCTTGCCGTCGGAGCCGTTCATTGTGCCGAAACCCACGTGTTCCAGTTCGGTTTCTGCAGTGACAATGCCTGTTTTTTTGGCGGCACGGAAAACTTGCTCAAAATGGAGATTTTGGCGTTTGTCGGTTACATATAGCATTTTATCCGGCTTCCAGTCTTGCATCCGTTGTACCATGGTGGCAAGGTCGGTGGTAGCGTAAATGGAAGAACCGTCGGATTTGACCAAAATGCAGGGGGGGATTTCGTGTTTGTCCCCTTCTTCGGAAACGGGAATCACCCAAGCGCCTTCGGATAGAACGGCAATGCCCCGGTTCTTCATATCTTCTACCATGGCAGGGATATAGGGATCGGCATCGCTTTCACCCAACCATTGCTCAAAATACACATCTAAATTGGTGTAATTTTTCTTCAAATCCGCGAGGGAAATGCGCATAATATGCTGCCAAAGGGCGCGATAACCCCGGCGACCCTGTTGTAATTCAAAAGTAGCGGTATGCGCTTTTTTTGCAAAGACGGGATCGGACTTCTTGAGGGAAGCGGTGGGATAAATTTCTTCCAATTCAGAAAGGGTAAAGGGGGCTTCGGCGGGATATTCCCCCGTGAAATCGTTGTCGAAATAGGGAAGGTCGGGTTGGCGTTCCTGCAATTCGGCAATAATCAGGCCCATTTGCAAGCCCCAGTCGCCCAAATGAACGTCTCCAATGGTGTGGTAGCCCAAAAATTTGTGTAATCGCTTCAGGGCTTCCCCAATGATGGCAGGACGTAAATGGCCGATGTGCAGGGGCTTTGCTACGTTTGCGCCGCCGTAGTCTACCACAATGGTCTTGCCTGCGCCGATCTTTTCCACACCAAAATCTTCTGCAGTACGCATTTGTTCCAAATAATCTCGCAAGAAAGCGTCGGATAGATTGAGGTTCAAAAATCCGGGCATGACGGCATCAATCATAGAAAAGTCAGCGGTGTCCAATTTTTCCGCCACAGCCTTAGCAATGACAATTGGAGCGCATTTATATTGTTTTGCCGCCGCTAATGCGCCATTGCATTGGTACTGGCACAGGTCCGGACGGTTGGAAACCGTTACCCGACCAAATTGGGCATCGTATCCGGCAGCAATGAAGGCCTGCTCCATTTTGCCGGTAATCATATCGAGAATTTTCTCCATGGTGAATCTCCCTAATAATCAACATTTTCAAATATTATAACAAAAATTTTTTCAAAAGTATAGTGGCAATCAGGAAAAACTTGGGGATAAATTGGCCCGGTATGGCACAAATGCAACGCAAAAGGAAACGGCGGAGAGAAACTCCGCCGTTGGTTTTTGGTGTTAGGCTTGCTTTTGTTGCGCTTGCCACTGCAGATACTCATCGTAAGTGCCATAGCGGTCTACGATTGTGCCGTCGGGCTGGAAAGCGATGACGCGGTTACAGGTAGAGGTAAGCATTTCGTGGTCGTGGGATGCCAAAAGAACCACACCGGTAAAGGCTTCCAAACCTTTGTTCACCGCTTGAATAGATTCCATATCCAAGTGGTTGGTGGGTTGGTCAAGTAGTACCACATTGGCGCCACTGAGCATCATTTTGCTGAGCATGCAACGCACCTTTTCTCCACCGGAGAGCACATCAACGTGTTTAAAGACGTCTTCGTTGCTAAACAGCATACGCCCCAGAAAACCGCGAAGATATACATCATCTTTCTTTGCGGAGTATTGACGGAGCCAGTCCACCAGTTCCGATTGGTTGCCGTCAAAGTATTCGGAGTTGTCCTTGGGCAAATAACTGCGGATGGTGGAAATGCCCCATTTGACAGAACCTTCGTCCGGCTCCAGTTCGCCCATGAGGATTTGGAATAGCGCGGTTTGCGCCAGTTCATTTTCTCCCACAAAAGCAATTTTATCGTTTTTGCCAACGGAGAAGTAAACTTTGTCTAACAGTTTTACGCCGTCTACCGTGACGGAAACATCCTTGACAGTCAGCACGTCTTTACCCAGTTCCCGTTCCGGCATAAAGCCCACAAAGGGATAGCGACGGGTAGAGCAGGGCATTTCTTCCACAGTGAGTTTGTCCAACAATTTCCGGCGGGCGGTTGCCTGCTTGGCCTTGGATTTGTTGGCGGAGAACCGTTGGATGAACAGTTGCAGTTCTTCAATTTTCTCTTGGTTGCGCTTGTTTTTGTTGCGAATCATGGCCTGAACCATTTGTGAGGATTCGTACCAGAAGTCATAGTTGCCCACATACATTTTAATTTTGCCGTAGTCAATATCCACAGTATGGGTGCATACGGTATTGAGGAAGTGACGGTCGTGGGAAACAGCAATGACCATGCCGGGGAAGTCAAGCAAGAAATCCTCCAGCCAGTTAATGGCTTCAATATCCAAGTTGTTGGTAGGTTCGTCCAGCATGATGATGTCGGGGTTGCCAAACAGTGCCTGCGCAAGCAAGACCTTCACTTTCAGTCGGGGGTCGGTGGTTTCCATCATATCATAATGCAATTCCGTGCCGATGCCAAGACCTTGCAAAATCCGGGAGGCATCGCTTTCTGCTTCCCAGCCGCCTAATTCTGCAAATTCGGCTTCCAAATCGGCAGCCCGCAGGCCGTCTTCATCAGAAAAGTCCGGTTTTTCATAGATAGCATCTTTTTCCTTCATTACATCGTAAAGGTGACGGTTGCCCATAATTACGGTGTCCATGATAGTATATTCGTCGTAGGCGTTTTGATTTTGCTTCAATACAGAAACCCGCTTGTCCGGGTCGATGGTAATAGAACCGGAGGTGCTGTCCAATTCCCCGGTTAAAATCCGCAGAAAAGTGGATTTGCCTGCGCCGTTGGCGCCGATAATGCCATAGCAGTTGCCGGGCAGAAATTGCAAATCTACTTGTTGAAATAGCCATTGGCCACCAAATTGCATTCCTAAATTGCTGACAGTAATCATAATAACTCCTTCATAAGCATACAAAAATCAGTATCATCATACCATAAAATAGGAAATAATCAAGGTAAAAAGAAAGGGTTTTCCGCAAAAAAAGGGGTGTACCTTGCGGTACACCCCGGAAAATTGGGAATTACACCATTGCGCAGGTGATAATGGCCATTTTGTAGACTTCGTCGGCGTTACATCCGCGGGACAAGTCGTTAATGGGAGCGGCCAAGCCCTGCAAAATGGGACCGTAGGCTTCAAAACCGCCCAAACGCTGGGCAATTTTATAGCCGATGTTGCCGGCTTCAATGGTGGGGAAAATAAAGGTGTTGGCGTAGCCTGCCACGGGAGAGCCGGGGAACTTCAGTTGGCCGACTTCGGGAGCAACGGCGGCGTCAAATTGCATTTCACCGTCAATGGCCAAAGTGGGGTCCATTTCTTTTGCAACCAAGGTGGCGTCGTGGGACAGTTTTACTGTGCCACCCTTGCCGGAACCGTTGGTGGAGAAACTCAGCATGGCCACCTTGGGGTCGATGCCAAAGACCTTGGCGGTATTGGCGGTTTCGATGGCAACTTCTGCCAATTTTTGCGCGGCAGTCAAGGTGACATTGCCATCCTTGTCCACACTGTCTTCGTAACTCAGGTTAATGGCGCAGTCGCCCATGGCTAACTTTTCTTCGCCCCGTACCATGATGAAGCAGGAAGATACCAAATGAGCGCCCTTCTTGGTCTTTACCAACTGCAAAGCAGGACGGACAGTATCGGCAGTGGAGTAGGTGGCGCCGCCCAGCAAAGCGTCGGCGTAGCCCATCTTTACCAGCATGGTGCCGAAATAGTTACCTTTGGAGAGGGCAGCCCGGCATTCTTCGGGGCTCAACTTGCGCATACGCAGTTCGACCATTTTTTCTACCATGGCATCCATGCCCTCGTAAGTAGCGGGGTCTAAAATTTCCACACCGTCAATGCAAAAACCGCCTTTGGCTGCATTTTCTTTCACAGTGTCTACATTGCCAACCAGAATAGGGGTCAGGAAACCGCCTTCCACCAAACGGGCAGTGGCTTCCAAAATCCGAGCATCGTGACCTTCGGTGAACACGATTTTTCTGGGATTGGCTTTTAATGTTTCAATCATCGCATTAAACATGATACATTTCCTCCATAATTTGGGACTTGACCCATAAATATACGGATAAATTATAACACAAGCCGTTACGTTAGGCAACCCCTTTTTCTGTGGATTATCAAAAAATAAACAATCCGTGAACAATGGCGCGGAATGGTTGCAATCCACAGAATTATCCATATAATAATAACTATCGAAGGAAAAGGTGAAACAATTATGGGAAAAATCGGAGAAGGATTCCGTCGTTTTATGTCGGGTCGTTACGGTACAGATAAATTAAATATGTGTATTCTGGGCGCAGGCGTGGCTCTTTGCCTGCTGAATTTGTTTGTGCGGTTTGCCCCGGTGAATTTACTGTTTACAATTTCTTCCTATGCGTTGATGGTTTGGGCAATTTTTCGCACATTTTCCCGCAATACCTACAAGCGTTATCAGGAGAATCGCAAATTCTTGCTTCTTTTGGATCGGCTGAAAGATCGGCAGCATAAGCATTATTCTTGCCCCAAGTGCCGGCAGTTGGTGCGTGTGCCAAGGGGGAAAGGGAGAATTGCCATTAAATGCCCAAAATGCGGAGAAAAATTTGTTCGAAAAACATAAAAGAACTGTTGAATACAACAGTTCTTTTTTTATAAAAAGCGCGCCTTTAAGGCATCAAAGGATTCCTGACTGATAACGTGCTCGATTTTGCAGGCATCTTCGGCTGCGGTTTCTTCCCTGACTCCCATGGAAGTAAGCAGTTTGGTAAGTACCAAATGACGCTCAAAAATGCGAGTAGCCTCTGCTAAGCCTGTTTCTGTCAGGGTGAGGAAACCACTTTCCTCCACAGTAATGTAACCGCCTTGTTTCAGTAAACTCATGGCCCGGCTGACGCTGGGTTTGGAATATCCCATATATTCCGCCACATCCACGCTACGAACCTGAGGATTGTTTCGGGAAAGAACATATATGGTTTCCAGATACATTTCGCCGGATTCCTGCAAGTGCATAGGAAAGCCTCCAATCATTAGCCTTTCTGTTAAGATAGCATAAAGCGCCCGAAATTGCAAGTGTGACAGGAAAATGAAAACAAATTGTGACGTGCTTGCTTTTTTGGGGCATTCATGGTAAACTGTTTCCAATGCCTGTCCCAAATATGGGAGAAATGAGGAAACTATGTTTTGTCGGAAATGCGGAAAAGAACTGGTTCCCGGTAAGTATATCTGCCGGTGTGGAGAGGATAATACGCCACACAAAGGGGGATTTCCCTGGAAGGTGGTTTTGCTGACCGTTGTAGCCCTCGCATTTTTGGCGGTGCTTGTCTGGTTGGTTTATTTGGGTACCACGGGGGTATTGTCCGAAAAGGACAATGATGTGTATTTTAAGGGGTCGTATACGGTAGATGCAGAAACTGCTATGGCCAATCGGGAAACTGTGGTGGCAGTTATGGGCAATGATAAACTGACCAATGGGCAGTTGCAAGTGTTCTACGGAATGCAGATTATTGATTATCTGCGTACCAACGGCGCGGTGTTTGATTATACACAGCCATTAAGCGGACAGATTTATGATAAGACTACCGGCTTGTCTTGGGAGCAGTTCTTTTTAGAGACGGCGCTGAATACATGGAAGCAGTACCGCATCATCACCAATCGGGCAAAAGAAGCCAATTATCAACTGGAAACCATATATCAAGAGAAATTAGATTCCGAACGAGCCCGATTGGAAGCCATTGCTGCGGAAAACAATTTTGAAACCGTGGATGCGTTGATTCAAGCGGATATGGGTCCGGGCTGTACTTTTGACGATTATTATTACTACATGGAACTGCATTATTACGGGAATTTGTATTTTCAGGATTTGGCGTCGGAAATTGAAGTTTCCATGGAGGAAATGGAAGCCTATTTTGTTGCCAATGAAATCGAACTGGCGGAAAACGGAATTACTAAGGATAGTGGAATTTTGGCAGACGTGCGCAAGATTTATATCAAGCCCAGTGGCGGTGGAAAAGGCGCGGATAATAAGACCACTGTCTACACGGAAGCGGAAATGACTGCGGCTCGGGCGGAGATTCAGTCGATTTTGGATGCTTGGTTGGCGGGGGATAAGACCGCGGAAAGTTTTGCGAAATTGGCAGAGGAAAAATCCGATGATGCGAACACCGCTGCAAATGGTGGGTTGTATGCCTACTTGTATGAAAACGGTTTGACAGAGGTGGACGTGCGCCACATCCTGATTATGCCTGAAGGCGGTTCGACAGATAGCAATGGTAATGCCTCTTACTCCGACTCGGAGTGGCAGACGTGCCAAGCCAAGGCGCAGGCCATTTTGGATGAATTTCTTGTCGGGGAACAAACAGAGGCTCGCTTTGGGGAACTGGCCAAGTTGTACACGAAAGACGGCAATGGTAGTGTTGGCGGTATTTATATGGATGTGCCTCTTAATTATATGGTTAAGCCGTTTGAGGAATGGATTTTTGATAAAAGCCGTCAACCGGGGGATACGGGCTTGGTGAAAACCACTTACGGGTATCATGTGATGTATTTTGTCCATCGGGATGATGCGTTGGACAGTTGGATTTTTGACGAAGCCCGTCAAGCGGGGGATTATGAAATCATTCAGGCTGATGACGGCTGGCATCTTGTTTACTATGTAGGCGGAGAAGAAGGCTGGATTCGCTTGTGCCGTGGCGGTGTTATGGATGAAAAAACCACCGCATTGCTGGAAAGTATGCTGTTAGGTCATGTTATGGAACCTCAGTATGCGGACATCGTACTGGGCATAGCAGATTTGGGATAAGAATGGAAACAGCGCGTTTTGGGTTGCGCAAACCTGAAACGTGTTGTTTTTTCTTAGGAAGAATCTGGCGCGGTTTTGCAAGAAAAAAGTCTTTACGAAACGGCTATTTTGTGATAGACTAACATATATGTTTGCAAATTCCGCAAGGGAGATGGAGGCTGTTATGGGATATACAAAATCTTCTCAAAATATGAACTTAACAAAACTGCTGATTGTGGTGATTGCGGTATTGGTTGTGATTTTGGCAGTGGTCATTGGCATTGCCGTGACCGGCGGTGCGCCCCATACACCTGCGGGAAATCCTCAGCAAAATTCCGGGCAAAATGATCCGGATGTCAATCCCGATGGAGGAAATGCGGTGGCGCTTCAGGTGACACCCCAAGCCAATATGGGTACCGTGACTTATCTGGAATCCATGGAATTCACCGGCGTGTCTGACGTGAATCAGGTGTTGACGGTGAACGGCACAGAGGTAACCCGGAAACAAGACGGCACATTTACCTGTCAGGTATCTCTGCAGGTGGGAATGAATGAATTTGTATTTGCCCAGGGAGATCAAACGTTTTCTTTCCAAATTGAGCGAAAATATACGCTTAAAGATTATGCGCCCGTAGGAGACAAGACCTATGGAAGCGGCGCGACCATCCGTTTTGAAGTGGTGGCCAGAAAAAACAGTGAAGTTACAGCCCAGTTTAACGGAAAGACTGTTACCTTAAAATCCACCACAGAAGATTTGGGTTACGAAGTTCCCGAAGGATTTTTGGTATATACCGCGCAATACAAATTGCCGACGGGCAATACCACCGATGTGGATTTGGGTGCGATTACTTATACCGCAACTTGCGACAATATAACAGAAACTGCCGTTTCCGGTAAGATTACTTGCCAAAAACCGGCAACGATTCTTTCTTCCGATTCCAGTGTTACCCCTTCCTACGGCGATTATATCAATGTGGGTTCCGGTTATGTGGTGGAAATTGTGGGATACACGGCAGAAACATTTGACGGCAAGACCACCGATGACTGGTCCCATCCTACTAACAACTATTTACCCAAGGGTACATTGGATTATTGTGCTACGCAAAAGGTAGGCAGTGGGAAATTGCAGTATATCCAAATGCGTTGCGGTTATCGGGTCTATGTGGATAAGAAGAATCAGCCATTGGCCGAGTCTATCCGTACGCAAATTGCGCAATGCTATCCCATGGTATTGCCCGACCACAATGAAATGGGGTTTGTTTCCATGGAAGTGGTAGGAAATCAAACAGTTTTGGTTTTGGACACCTTATGGAAAGCGCCTTTCCTCTTTGACTTACTGCCCCAGAAATATGCTTATCCCAATGCCGGCAGCGACCGCAACTATGAAATTACCAGTTTTACTGCGACTTATGTGGATATTACTTTGTGCTACACCACTGTCTTTACAGGCACGGTGCAGATTCCGGAGGGAAATCCTGTATTTAAGTCTGCGGAAATTATTCAGAATGAAGATGATTGCATCTTGCGGTTGCATTTGCGGGAAACGGGCAGTTTCTATGGCTGGGATTGCTACTATAATGAAAACGACCAGTTGTGCTTTACTTTTTTGAATCCTGCCAAGGCCACCGCTACTGAAGTCACCGAAGCCAATCCTTACGGTGCGGATTTGACCGGTGTGACCATTATGATTGACATTGGCCACTGCGGATATGACCCTGGTACGGTGGGCAAGTTAAACGGCGTAGAATACAAGGAATCAGAGCGGAATATGGCCATGGCAGTGGCGTTGAAGGCGGAGTTGGAAAAAATGGGCGCTACGGTGCTTTTGAACCGAAATGCCACCCAGACATTGACGGTAGACGACCGAATCCAAGCGCTGAAAAATGCAAAGCCGGATTTGTGTATCGCCATTCATCACAATTCTCTGGATTCGAAATATTCTTACTACAACGGTTTTGAGACATTCTATTATACTCCGTATTCCATGGCCATCACGAAGGAAGTAAAACAGGAAACGGAAAAACTGTCGGTATATCAGAAGAGTAGTATGACATGGCATAATTACTATGTTTGCAGACAGACGGTTTGTCCCGTAGTTTTGACGGAAAACGGATATATGTCCAATGAATACGATTTGGGCAATATTGCAAGCCAAAGTGCTATTAATCAGAAAGTAAGCGCTATTGCGCAAGCAAGCGCCAATTATTTCCTGGGCATCAATCAGTAAAGGAAAAGAGCGTAC
>JAZKZB010000065.1:0-5523 GCA_045612425.1 Faecousia sp. | reverse complement strand
ACCGCTTGGCCTCCGACTTACCCGTTGTGGAAGAAGTAGCGGAAGTTGCTGAAGAAACAGAAGAAGCGGAAGCAATTGCTGACGCTGAATAATGGATGCTACATACCGGGACCGACTTTTGCCGGTCCCGGTATTCATATGGAGGAACGGAAATGGTTAAGCACATTGTTTTATATACCTTAAAGCAGGATGTGGATAAGGAATCTGCTGTAAAATTGATTGCTTCAAAATTAGAACCTTTGGTTGGCGTGATTCCCGGGCTTTTGCTTATGGAGGTTCGCCCGGCATATAACGGTTTGGATTACGCTTTGTATTCCGAGTTTGAAAGCAGGGAGGCTTTGTGCGCCTATGCTGAGCATCCCGCGCATTTAGAGGCCAAAGAGCATTTTTGGCACATGCTGGACCAGCGGTATTGCACCGATTATGATGTTTGAGGTGATGGTATGAAAGCGATTGTTACGGTTGTAGGAAAGGACCAGGTTGGTATCATTGCCGGTGTTTGCAATCATTTGGCAGAGTACAACGTGAATGTGTTGGATATTAGTCAGACGGTTATGCAGGGTTATTTTACCATGATGATGGTGGTGGACGTATCCGCTTGCACATTGCCTTTGGCAGAATTTTCCGGGGTTATGGATGGACTGGGTAAGGAAATGGGTCTATCCATTCGTGTGCAACGGGCAGATATGTTTGAAGCCATGCACCGAATTTGAGGAGTCATATATGCTGAATCTGAATGATGTTTTATTGACTCAGGATATGATTGATAAACGGCACTTGGATATTCGCACCATCACTATGGGCATCAGTCTGTTAGACTGCTCGGATGTGGATTTAGATAAGTGCTGTGAGAAGATTTATCATAAGATTACCCGTTGCGCTAAGGATTTGGTGAAAGTTGGCAACGAAATTGAAGCGGAATTTGGTATTCCGATTGTGAATAAGCGAATTTCTGTAACCCCTATCGCATTGGTTGCCGGCTCCTGCCAAGCGGATTCTTACGTTAAGATTGCGCAGACTCTTGATAAGGCGGCATCTGCTTGTGGTGTCAATTTTATCGGTGGCTTTTCTGCATTGGTGCAAAAAGGTTGCACATCAGGAGACTGGAAACTGATTCGTTCCATTCCTGAGGCGATGGCAACCACAGAACGGGTTTGCGCAAGCGTGAATGTGGGGTCTACAAAAGCAGGCATTAACATGGATGCCGTGGCTGAAATGGGAAATATCATCAAAAAGACTGCAGAATTAACTGCGGATAAAGAAGGATTTGGGTGCGCCAAATTGGTGGTTTTTGCCAATGCCGTGGAGGACAACCCCTTTATGGCAGGTGCGTTTCATGGCGTTGGAGAGCCGGAATGCGTAATTAATGTTGGCGTTTCCGGTCCGGGTGTCGTTTACCATGCTTTGCAAAGTGTCAAAGGCCAACCCTTTGATGTTGTGGCTGAAACAGTGAAAAAGACCGCATTCCGGATCACCAGAATGGGTCAAATCGTGGGCGAGGAGGCATCCAAACGCCTGGGCGTTCCGTTTGGAATTGTGGATTTGAGTTTGGCGCCCACGCCTGCGGTGGGAGATAGTGTAGCCAGAATCTTAGAGGAAATGGGTCTTGAAGTCTGTGGTACCCATGGTACGATTGCTGCCCTTGCTCTATTGAATGATGCAGTGAAAAAAGGCGGAGTGATGGCTTCAAACCATGTGGGTGGCTTGTCCGGTGCGTTTATTCCCGTATCTGAGGATGAAGGGATGATTGCTGCCGCGGAATGCGGAACCCTTACTTTGTCGAAACTGGAAGCCATGACCTGTGTATGCAGTGTAGGACTGGATATGATTGCCGTGCCCGGCAATACCTCTGCCGCGACGATTTCTGCCATTATTGCAGATGAGGCAGCCATCGGAATGGTCAATTCAAAAACTACCGCTGTGCGTATTATTCCTGCGCCCGGTAAGGTTGTAGGGGATCGGATTGAAATGGGTGGATTGTTGGGAAGCGCACCTGTTATGCCGGTACATGAGCCTTCCAGCCAGTTGTTTGTTGACAGAGGCGGTCGGATTCCTGCGCCCTTGCAAAGTTTAAAGAATTAAAAAATCGGGAAGTGAAAACTTCCCGATTTTTCATTTTCCCGATAGTTCTACGCTTTTGCGAAGCATGGAAAGAGGAGGTACCTGTTTTGGCAGTTGTATCGCAAATTGCATTTGAGGTGTTTTTGGTTCTTCTATTGCATTTCCGTTGGAGTCCTGAATCACGGTAACCTGAAAGGAAAGAGGTTTGAAGTCCGGGCCTACTACTTCCAGTGTATCTCCTGAGCGAAATTTGTTATTTAAACTGCATATGGCCAAACCGGATTCATCGCAACTGTCAACCCGGGCGCAAATTTGCCATTGCCGTATGTAGCGCGAGTGTTCAGTATATTGACCCGGATACCCATAATAGAACCCGGTGGAGTAGTAACGATGGGAAACATGCTCTACTTCGTCTCTCCAAACTGGATCAATGGGTCTTCCTGCCGTGACATCATCAATGCAGTGACGATATGCTCCGGTGACAATGGCTGCATAGTATGCGGATTTTGCCCGACCCTCAATTTTAATGCAATCGACACCGGCATCCATCAAATCTTGAAGATGATCAATCATACACATATCCCGGGAATTCAGGATATATGTCCCTTTTTCATCTTCAAATACCGGAAAGTATTCACCGGGACGTTTTTCTTCCACCAAGGCGTACTGGTAACGGCATGGTTGGGCGCAGGCGCCCCGATTGGAGTCACGACCGGTCATGTAGTTGCTGAGTAAGCAACGACCGGAATAACTAACGCACATGGCTCCGTGCCCAAAGGTTTCGATTTCCAGTTCCGGTGATGTTTTTTCACGAATGGTACGGATTTCTTCCAGATTCAATTCTCTTGCCAATACAACACGACTGGCGCCCAAATCAAACCATGCCTGGGCGCATTCGTAGTTGGCAATGGATTGCTGGGTGGAGATGTGGCGCTGGCAGTTCGGCGCGTATTTTCCTGCAAGGACAAAAGCGCCCATATCCGCAACAATCAGCGCATCAACACCGGTGTCATTGAGAAGTTGCAGATATTCCGGAAGATCTTGTATTTCCTCGTTGCGAGGCATGGTGTTGACTGCCACATGGACTTTCACGCCATGGTCGTGGGCAAACTTTACGGCAATGGGGAGTTCTTCTGCCGAAAAATTACCGGCAAAAGAACGCATTCCAAAACTGCTTCCGGCTAAATAGACGGCATCTGCTCCGTACAGGACGGACATTTTCAGCCGTTCCATATCGCCTGCAGGACTTAGTAATTCTAATTTCGGCATAGGTTTATTTCAAACTTTCCAAAAATTCCTTGTGTTCTTCATAGGTGGTGGAGAAATGGTGCTCATTGATGCTGGGATCCAGCGCATAGTAAAGATAGGTCGTTTCTGCAGGACGTAATGCCGCCAAAATACTGGATTTACCGGGGTTGGAAATGGGAGTAGGGGTCAGACCGTCATACAGATAGGTGTTGTAGGGACTGTCTAAAGCCATATCTTCTTCTGTCAAATCTTGCTTTCCGCCCAGTGCGTATACGATGGTGGCATCGATTTGCAGTTTGGGATATTTAATGGGATTGGAGAGACGGTTGAAAATAACAGAAGATACGTCGTAGTGCTCACCGGTGTGGGCACTTTCTTTTTCCAGCATGGAAGCAATGTTGATAATATCATACAGAGTCAACTGGTGAGAGTCGATATATTCCTGAGAGCATCCGTTCTTTCGCAAAGCCTTGGAAAGCCGTTCGTTGAGCGTGGCGATGTGTTCCTCTATATTGTCATCCAATTGGTCATCAAAACGGTTCAGGAATTTAATAAATACCTGCTTCGGGGTGGAATTTGTATAAAATTCATAGGTGTCGGGGAATAAGAATCCTTCCAAGGTATATCGGCTGCCTCGCGTTACCCCTTCCAGGAACCAATAGTCAGCAAATTCACTTGTAGCGGAATATTCTTCCAATTTTCCGACGGTACAAACGCCTTTATCTTCCAATAATTTGTAAATTTGTGCGCAGGAATAGCCTTCCGGAATGACTACTTTAACGGATTGCCGGTAAGAAGATGTGGCAGACATTCCGCCGACCAATGCGTGGTAATCGTAAAGTCTGTTCAATTCAAAAGTACCACTGCTGATGGATTCCTCTGCATTAGATAATTGGGCATAAATTTTAAAGAGACCAGGGTAGTCAATCAAGCCGGCATCAAAAAGTTTTTGCGTAATCGAGTCAATGTTATCGTTATCCGTTATGGTGACAAAAATAGTTTGGTCAACACGTCCGAAGGCCAATACGTCTGTGGCGCAACGCCACAATAATCTTCCCATTGATACGCCAATACCGACTGCCAGCACCAACCAAATGAGCGTGGCAGCAATGTGGGGGATGCCAAATAGTCCGTATCCGTTTTTCTTTCTGGGACGTACCTTTCGAACGTGGGTGTTTTCTTCTTCTATGGGTTTTTCTTCCAGATTTTCTTCTGCGGATTCTGCCATAGGTTCAGATTCTTCATCGGGTTCTGTGGGTTTTGTTTGTTCGATTGGTTCGTCCGGGATAAAATCAACGGGAAATTCCTTTTCCAGCGTTTCCCGAAGGATTTTTTCCATTTCTTCATCTACAAAAATATCAGCATCTCCAATGTGAGAGCCTTCATCTGTGACAGGCGGGATAACTTCCGTGTCGGAATCGAGTATGTCTAAATCTTCTTCAGAAGAAGCCATAAACTCCTTGAACCAATCCGGTTCGTCATCAAAACCAGTTATATTTTTAGGATCCATAGAGGATACCTCCCATTAGCGAATTACAATTTGCTGCGCAATGGAATGCGCTGTTTCTACATTCGTCATGGCTTCCACCAATTTTAAACCGAAGGGGATTGCGCAACCGGCGGAAGTGCCGGTGATGAGCATTCCATCCTGAACACAAGGGACGTTTTCTATCATCGTTGCATCTTTCATTCCATTTTCACACCCCGGGTAGCAGGTGACATTTTTCTGAGATGTGATATTTAAATCAGCCAGTACGGTAGGTCCTGCGCAAATTGCGCATACATATTTTCCGTTCTTCCAGGCAAATTCCAATGCGGCCATGGCTTGCTCGTTGGCACGGCAGGATGCAACGCCGCCCAAACCTCCCGGCAATACGATCATATCCAGATTGGTAATATCCATTTCTTCTATGGTAATATCCGCCTCGACGGGAATGCCGTGACTTCCTTTTATTGTTTTCCCATTGATACCGACGGTCAATACCGGAATATTTGCTCTGCGAAGCAAATCAACAGGCGCAATGGCCTCCATTTCTTCAAAGCCGGTTCCTAATAATACATATACCATGGTTATTTCTCCAAACATTTTTCTACATGACAGTAGATTTCTTGGTGAATGTCTTCGATACTGCGCATTTTCCCATTTTTCACACAGTCAATTACAGTCCATCCGTAAAAATGCGCCGCATTTCTGCCGATGTTCCGGCATGTGGC
>JAZKZB010000064.1:0-8015 GCA_045612425.1 Faecousia sp. | reverse complement strand
TAGGAGAAGACGGGAAAAGCCCGATAACGCTTGCGGGTCGTGTGACCCCACGAGGCCGCGTATGCGGTAAACTGAGGTGGTACCACAGGAGTTTCTTGTCCTCTGCGTTTTTACGCAGAGGATTTTTTGATTCTGAATTTGCAAAAGGTAAGGTGAAAAACATGGTGGTAACGGATTTTCTGGAAAAAAATGCCCGCCTTTACGGCCAAAAAAGTTGTTTGGTAGAAATCAACCCCTCCGAACAGCGGGATAAGGCTACCACATGGTGGGATTTCAATTTAATTGAAAGTGCCGGTGAGGATGTTCCCTATCGTCGGGAACTGAGTTGGAAAGATTTTGACCGCACCGCCAACCGCTTTTCCAATTTACTGTTAAGCCGTGGCTTAAAAAAAGGCACAAAAATTGCCATTTTACTGATGAACTGTTTGGAATGGCTCCCCCTTTATTTTGGTATTCTGAAAGCCGGTTGCGTAGCAGTTCCCATGAACTTCCGTTACAGCAGTGATGAAATTGCCTACTGCTTAGACTTGGCTGACGTGGATGTTCTTGTGTTTGGTCCGGAATTTATCAGCCGTTTGGACGGCATTTCGGACAAACTTCCCAAAACCTTGTTCTTTGTAGGGGAAGGCGGCCCCGATTATGCAGAAAATGTCATGTCCTTATTGCGGTTCTGCTCCTCTTCTGCCCCTCCCATAGCCCTGAACGAAACCGACGATGCCGCCATTTATTTCTCTTCCGGCACCACCGGTTTTCCCAAAGCCATTTTACATAATCACTTAGCATTGGTGCAATCCTGCCTAACAGAACAAAATCACCACGCCCAATCTGCCGATGACGTATTCCTTTGCATTCCCCCTCTGTACCACACGGGTGCGAAAATGCACTGGTTCGGCTCTTTGCTCTCCGGCTCTAAAGCCGTCCTCCTTCGTGGCGTAAAACCGGATTGGATTTTGCGGGCTGTCACCGAAGAACGGTGCACCATTGTCTGGCTTTTGGTACCTTGGGCACAGGATTTGCTGGATGCTATCGACAGCGGACGGGTGGATTTAAGCAAATATCGCTTAAATCAATGGCGGTTAATGCACATCGGCGCCCAACCCGTTCCTCCCAGTTTGATTCACCGTTGGATGAAGGTTTTTCCCCATCACCAATATGACACCAATTACGGTCTTTCCGAATCCATCGGCCCGGGCTGTGTCCATTTAGGTGTGGAAAACACCCATAAAGTCGGCGCCATCGGCAAGCCCGGTTACGGCTGGCAAACACGCATTGTAGACGAACACGGTAAGGATGTTGCACCGGGAGAAGTGGGCGAATTGATTGTCCGGGGCAACGGCGTTATGCAATGCTACTACAAAAATCCCCAGGCCACCGAGGAAGTGCTGAAAGACGGCTGGCTTTTCACAGGGGATATGGCAAAAACCGATGGGGACGGCTTCATCTACTTGGTCGACCGCAAGAAAGACGTAGTCATCTCCGGTGGCGAAAACCTCTACCCCGTACAGATTGAAGATTTCCTGCGCGCATTCCCGAAAATTAAAGACGTAGCCGTTATCGGCCTGCCGGATGCCCGGTTAGGCGAAATTGCCGCCGCTATCATTGAACTAAAAGACGGCCTTACCTGCACAGAAGCGGAAATCGAAGAATTCTGTCAGGAATTACCGCGTTATAAGCGCCCCCGGAAGATTTTCTTCGATACCATTCCCAGAAATCCCACGGGAAAAATTGAAAAGCCAGTTCTGCGCCAAAAATACTGCCACGGTCGTTTGGTAGAAGCGCAAATTACCGGCTGATACCCAAGGAGGAAGAAAAATGAAACAACTTATGTTAGGCAACGAAGCCGTTGCCCGGGGATTATATGAAGCGGGATGCTCCTTTGTATCCAGTTACCCCGGCACTCCCAGCACGGAAATTACCGAATCCGTGGCAAAGTTCCCGGAAGTCTATGCAGAATGGGCCCCCAACGAAAAGGTTGCCATGGAATCTGCTTTCGGCGCATCCTTGGCAGGCCGTCGGAGTTTCTGTGGCATGAAACACGTGGGCTTAAAC
The DNA here is from genome assembly GCA_045612425.1 of Faecousia sp. GTDB lineage: Bacteria > Bacillota > Clostridia > Oscillospirales > Oscillospiraceae > Faecousia. The sequence continues at coordinate 5,966 of JAZKZB010000064.1, read as the reverse complement.
GTGGCTGCCGACCCCCTCTTCACCATTTCCTACACCGGCGTCAACGCCGGCATGGTCATTGGTGTGGCGGACGATGCGGGTATGCACTCCTCTCAAAACGAGCAGGATTCCCGTCACTATGCCCGGGCTGCGAAAATTCCCATGTTAGAGCCTTCCGACTCTGCCGAGGCTTTATCTTTCGCCAAATGGGCCTACGAACTTTCCGAAACATTTGATACCCCCGTATTGCTGAAAATGTGTACCCGTGTTTCTCACTCCCAAAGTATTGTGGAATTGAGTCAACGCGTAGAGACGGAAAAGGAATACGAAAAGGACATTCCCAAGTATGTCATGATGCCCGGCAATGCCAAACGCCGTCACCCCATTGTGGAAGCAAGAACTGCCGCATTGGTACAATACGCAGAAACTTGCCCCTACAATCGCTTAGAAGAAGGCGAAAGCAATACTTTCGGTTTTCTCACTTCCTCCACTTCCTACCAGTATATCAAAGAAGTATTCGGTGACCGCTACCCCGTGCTGAAACTGGGCATGATTTGGCCTATGCCGGAAGCAAAGATTAGAGACTTTGCCAACAGTGTGGACACCTTAGTAGTGGTGGAAGAACTGGACGGCTTCATAGAAAGCCATTGCAAAAACTTAGGAATTGCCTGCGTTGGTAAGGAGAAATTCTCCTGCATCGACGAACTGAGTCAAGGAAAAGTGGCCGATATTTTGGGAGTCCCCCACGATAGCGGTATCCAGTTGCAGGAAACCATTCCTGCCCGCCCGCCGGTTATGTGCGCAGGCTGCCCTCACAGAGGGCTGTTCTACACCCTGAAAAAGAAAAAAATCACCGTGATTGGTGACATCGGTTGCTATACTTTAGGTGCCGTAGCCCCCCTGCAGGCGGTGGACAGTGTCATTTGTATGGGTGCATCCGTTTCCGGTTTGCACGGTTTTTCCAAGTCGCAAAAGGGGAAAATGGATGACCGCACTGTGGCCGTCATCGGAGATTCCACCTTTATTCACTCCGGCATTACCGGTCTGGTGAACATCGCTTACAACGAATCCAACGCCACGGTAATCATTGTAGATAACTCCATCACCGGTATGACCGGCCATCAGCAAAACCCCACCACCGGTTTTAATCTCAAGGGCGACCCCTGCGCCAAAATCGATTTGGAAACCCTGTGCCGGGCAGTTGGCATTAAACGGGTACGGGTAATTGACCCCTATAATTTGGCGGAATGCGAGCAAGTGATTGAAGAAGAACTTTCTGCAAACGCTCCTTCTGTTATCATTTCCCGTCGTCCCTGCGCATTGCTAAAATACGTCAAGCACAAAAAGCCCCTGCTGGCTGATTCCGATAAATGTGTCGGTTGCAAAGCCTGTATGAAAATCGGTTGCCCCGCCATCAGCATTGTGGACAGCAAGGCCAAAATCGACAACACCCTGTGTGTCGGTTGCGGTGTTTGCCAACAACTGTGCAAATTCGATGCGCTGAAAAACCCGGAGGAGGCCTAAGGATGAAAACGAAAAATGTAATGATTGTAGGCGTTGGCGGTCAAGGCAGTTTGCTGGCCTCCAAATTACTGGGCAGACTCCTGCTCACCCAAGGGTATGACATCAAGGTATCCGAAGTCCACGGCATGAGCCAGCGTGGCGGCAGTGTGGTCACCTATGTGCGTTTTGGGGATAAAGTCTATTCCCCCGTTATCGACAAAGGTGAAGCAGATTTTATCGTATCTTTTGAATTGCTGGAAGCCGCCAGATGGACACAATTCCTGAAACCCGGCGGAAAAATCATCACCAACACCCAAACCATAAATCCCATGCCGGTGATTATCGGTGCTGCAGAATACCCCGAAAATCTTCAAAAGAGCATGACCGATGCAGGTCTTTCCGTGGACGCCCTGGATGCCCTCTCCTTAGCAGAGCAAGCCGGTAGCGCCAAAGCCGTCAACCTGGTGCTTATGGGCAGGCTTTCCAACTATTTCGATTTTACTTTGGAACAATGGGACCGGGCCATTGAAGAAAGTGTGCCGGAGAAATTCTTGGAATTAAACAAGCGCGCCTTCCGTTTAGGCCGAACTTTGTAAAGGGACGTGGTAAAAATGAATCGCTATTATCAACCGGAAATTGAAACCGCTTCCTATGACCAACTTCGGTCATGGCAAAATGAGCGATTGCTCAACCAAGTACGTCACGTATGGGATAATGTGCCTTACTACCGTAGAAAAATGGAAGAAAAAGGCATTACTCCCGAAGAGATTCAAAGTATTGACGATCTGCACAAACTCCCATTTTTGTGCAAAGATGACTTGCGGGATGCCTATCCCTACGGATTGTTAGGCACTCCCCTGTCCGAATGCGTACGGATTCAATCCACTTCCGGCACCACCGGTAAGCGGGTCGTAGCATTTTACACCCAGGGGGATTTGGATTTGTGGGAAGATTGTTGCGCCCGGGCCTTGACTGCCGCCGGCGCAACCAAAGAAGATGTAGTTCAGGTTGCCTATGGTTACGGTCTGTTCACCGGCGGCGCGGGGATGAACGGTGGCTCTCATAAGGTAGGTTCTCTAACCATCCCCATGAGTTCCGGCAACACTGATCGGCAACTGCAATTTATGGAAGATTTACAGGCCACAGTTTTGTGCTGTACCCCCTCCTATGCCTCTTACTTAGCAGAGACCATCCACGAACGGGGTCTGCAGGACCGCATCCACCTGAAAGCAGGCATTTTCGGTGCAGAGGCGTGGAGCGAAGATATGCGCCACGACATTGAAAACAAATTAGGCCTCAAAGCCTACGATATTTACGGACTGACAGAAACCTCCGGACCGGGCGTGGCCTTTGAATGCAGTGAGCAAACGGGCATGCACATCAATGAAGACCATTTCATTGCAGAAATCATCGACCCCGAAACCGGTGAGGTTCTGCCGGAAGGTAGTAAGGGCGAATTGGTATTGACTTCCATTACCAAAAAGGCTTTTCCCCTGCTCCGCTATCGCACAAAGGATATTTGCATCCTCAGCAGAAAGCCCTGCTCTTGCGGAAGAACCCATGTGAAAATGACAAAACCCATGGGAAGAAGCGACGATATGCTGATTATCCGGGGGGTAAACGTATTCCCCTCTCAAATCGAAACCGTTCTTTTACAGCAAGGCTATTCCGCCAACTATCAAATTGTGGTTGACCGGGTAAATCACTCCGACACCTTTGACGTGATGGTGGAAATGAATCCGGAAATGTTCTCCGATTCTCTGGCCAAGATTTCCGAAGCGGAAAAGAAATTGGTAGAGGCTTTGAAATCCATGCTGGGCATTGCCGCCAAGGTAAAATTGGTGGCTCCCAAATCCATCACCCGAAGCGAAGGCAAAGCCGTCCGAGTCATCGACAAACGAAAAATCTAAGGAGGAAAGGCTATGCAGATTTATCAAATATCCGTATTCTTGGAAAATCGAACCGGTCAACTGGCAGAAATCGCTCAACTGCTGGCAGATAGCCACATTGACATTCGGGCAATTTCCATTGCAGAAACATCCGATTACGGCTTGGCGCGGATGATTGTAGACGATAGTGAAAAAGCCAGTTCCATTCTGTTGCAACACGGGGTTGTGCTTTCCATGACACCGGTGGTAGCAGTGGAAGTTCCCCACCGTCCTGCAGGACTCTCCGACGTGCTGAACGTACTGAAAGATAACAACATCACTGTAGAATATATGTACTCTCTGTTCACCCACAAGACGGACACGGCTTATATGATTCTGCGGATTTCCGACCAAACGGCTCTGGAAAAATGCAATCTGAAACTCGTCAACGCCGAAGAACTAGGACTGAAATAAACGAACAAAGCAGGAAGGCAAATGCTTTCCTGCTTTCTTTTTGATTGAAAAAGGCGCGGTGCATTTGCACCGCGCCCTATGATTATTTTGCAAATTCCACTGCCTTGGTTTCCCGAATGACATTGACTTTGATTTGGCCGGGATATTCCAATTCCGATTCAATCTTCTTTGCAATATCTCTTGCCAGCAAAATCATATTGTCTTCATCCACCACTTCAGGCTTTACCATGATACGCACTTCACGGCCGGCCTGAATGGCAAAGGACTTTTCAACACCGGGGTAAGCGCCGGTAAGTTCTTCCAATTTCTGCAGACGGCGAATGTAGTTTTCCACATTCTCACGGCGAGCGCCGGGACGAGCAGCAGAAACTGCATCAGCAGCCTGAACCAACACAGCAATGATGGTCTTGGGTTCCACATCCCCGTGGTGTGCCTCAATGGCATTGACCACCACGGGATTTTCCTTGTACTTCCGTGCCATATCTGCGCCTAACTGCACGTGGCTACCCTCTACTTCGTGGTCAATGGATTTGCCCAAGTCATGGAGCAAACCTGCCCGCTTCGCCAAGGCAACATCTACGCCCAACTCAGCAGCCATCAAGCCTGCAATATGGGACACTTCCACAGAATGGTTCAACACATTTTGACCATAAGAAGTACGATACTTCTGCCGGCCCAAAATCTTAACCAATTCAGGATTCAGGTTATGCACACCGGTTTCGTAGCAAGCCCGTTCGCCTTCTTCGCGAATGGTGCGATCCACATCCTTGCGTGCCTTTTCCACCATATCTTCAATACGAGTGGGATGAATACGACCGTCGGCGATGAGTTTCTCCAATGCCAACCGAGCAATTTCCCGACGCACCGGGTCAAAACTGGAAACGGTAATGGCTTCCGGCGTATCGTCGATAATCAAGTCTACACCGGTAATGGTTTCCAAGGTTCGGATGTTCCGGCCTTCCCGACCGATGATACGACCCTTCATTTCATCATTGGGCAGAGGAACTACAGAAACCGTGGTTTCGGCAGCATGGTCTGCAGCGCAACGCTGAATGGCGATGGAGAGGACTTCTCTTGCCTTTTCGTCGGCTTCCTCTTTCATCTGCTGTTCGATTTCCTTAATTTTCAGCGCGGTTTCGTGACGTACCTCTTCCTCCACGCTTTGCAGAAGGGTTTGCTTTGCCTGCTCCTGGGTCAAACCGGAAATGCTCTCCAGTTTTTCCAACTGTTGACGGCGAATCAGTTCCACTTCTCCCTGAGCCTGCGCCAGAAGTTCCGCTTTCTTAGCCAGTTCTTCCTCTTTCCGCTCAAAGGTTTCTGCTTTTTTGTCTAAAGTTGCTTCCTTTTGCTCCAGGCGGCGCTCTGTTTTGCTCAATTCCGCCCGGCGCTCTTTCATTTCGCGCTCGTTTTCTGTGCGAGACTTATGGATTTGGTCCTTGGCTTCCAGAAGCATTTCCTTCTTGCGGTTTTCACCACTTCGGATGGCTTCGTTAATCAGACGGGTGGCTTCTGCTTCTGCAGAACCGATTTCCCGTTCCGCCACTTTCTTTCTGTAACCGATACCGGAACCAAAACCGATGCCTAAACCGGCTACCGTGCCAACGACAATCAAAATAATTGCCAAAATAAGTTCCATAATTCTATGCGCACCTCCTCTTTTTCAAATTAGTATGGCAAGGCCAAAGAGGTGGGCAACAATCCCCATGTATTCATTTGTAATGGTGGCAATCCTGCCAAAAACATACCAAATCAAACGCCATGAGGCGTAAATCCCAATCTCGGGCCAATGCAGGTTATCCTGAAACGCGGACGGCGAATGCCTATTCCACGCACATTATACCATATTTATTTTACATGGGAACCGGCCAATTGTCAAGGAAAAATGTCCACAAGCAATATTGACGGAAAAAGAATATTTTGGTATGCTATAGCCATACTAAAAAGGAACGTGACATACCATGTTTGAAAATATTGGTGGAAAAATAAAGACCTTGGCTACCACCATCACCTGGGTAGGGATTATCCTATCCCTCATCACCGGTATACTGACTATGGATACATCCATTGAAACCGGCTTGCTCATTGCGCTTTTCGGAAGTTTACTATCCTGGATTTCCTCCTGGTTACTATATGCGCTTGGGG
>JAZKZB010000063.1:0-8731 GCA_045612425.1 Faecousia sp. | reverse complement strand
GTGAATGAGCCTGAGATAAAGGAAGTGGAAGGATGCGGATCGGGATATACGGGGGAACTTTCAATCCTCCCCACGTAGGTCATATTTCTGCGGCGGAGCAGGCGGTTTCTGTATTGCGTCTGGATAAACTCCTATTGATTCCCGATGCACAGGCACCGCATAAAAAAATGCCGGAAAATTCCGCAACCGGTCTTCAGCGACTGGAAATGTTGCGTCTCGGCGCTAAAAATATTTCCGGTATAGAAGTTTCCGATGTGGAACTGAAGCGGGAAGGGAAAAGTTATACCTATGAAACGGTGTTGCAAATTCATAAACAGTACCCCGATGCGGATTTGTATCTGCTTATGGGGACGGATATGTTTTTGTGCTTTGATTCCTGGCGAAATCCGGATGTGATTCTGAAATATGCCACCATCGGCGTTTTTTACCGTGGTGAAAGCGGAGAAGTGGTTGCCATTGAAGAAAAGAAAAAGCAACTGGAAGATTTGGGCGCAAAGGTGGAACTGGTCAAAAATTCCGTGTTGCAGATTTCTTCTTCGGATTTGCGCAGAATGCTGATCTTTCAATGCGCGGATCCTTATTTGCCTGAGGGCGTGGGGGAATACATCCGCACCCATGGACTGTATGATACCGCAATCGCTTATAAAAATCTTTCCGAAAAAGAGTTAGAACAGACAGTTGTGGGGTTACTAAAACCCAACCGTGTCCAGCATGTATTGGGTTGCCGGGATACGGCGGTAGCATTGGCAAAGCATTACGGAGCAGATGAGGTAGACGCCTGCCGGGCCGCTTTGCTTCATGATATTACCAAAGCGTTGCCTTATGAATGTCAATTGACTTTGTGTCGTGAGTATGGTAAAGTGTTAGACGATTTTTCTATGCAAAATCCTCAAGTGTTACATGCTTTGACCGGAAGTTTTGTGGCGGAACGGATTTTTGGCGAGGAAGAAAGTGTTGTCCGGGCGATTTGTTCACATACTACCGGAAGACCTGGTATGGGATTGCTGGAAAAAATAATTTATATTGCTGACTTAATGGAACCTGGCCGTACCTATGACGATGTAATACTTTTACGGGAATTGGCCTTTAAAGATTTAGATGTGGCAATGAGCGAGGCTCTGAAAATGACAATAACACGGTTGAAAAATCAGGGCAGAGAAATTTGCGAACTTTCTGCAAAAACTCTGGATTGGCTCAGCGGTGATGGCAAATAAGAAAGGAAGTTATCTATGTTAACTGCTAAGGAAGTGGCCTATGAAGTAACCCGGGCCCTGGATTCTAAAAAAGGGTTAAATTTGAAATTATTACGGATTACCGACGTGTCCAGTTTGGCGGATTATTTCGTGATTTGCACCGGTACTTCTAACACCCATGTAAAAACCCTTTGCGATTATGCGGAATACACCATGGAACAGTTGGGGGAGCCCATGCTGGGTAGGGAAGGCCATCGTGGAAATTCCTGGGAATTGCTGGACTTTGGTAGCGTAGTGGTTCATGTATTCACAGAAGAAGCAAGAGAATTTTACGCCCTGGAACGTTTGTGGGCGGATGGGGAAGATGTGGATTTAAAAGATGTTCTTCCTGCAGAAACGTTGTAAAGAAGGTGCAGTTTCATGAATTATGAACATAGCAAAGTAGAAGCCAAGTGGCAAAAGTATTGGGAAGAAAACAATACGTTTTATACCGATGTGTGGGATTTTTCGAAGCCAAAATACTATGTTTTGGATATGTTCCCGTACCCGTCCGGTGTGGGTTTGCATGCAGGACATCCTGAGGGTTATACGGCTACGGATATTATGTCCCGTATGAAGCGGATGCAAGGCTACAATGTCTTGCACCCCATGGGCTATGACTCCTTTGGTTTGCCTGCGGAACAATATGCGGTGGACACCGGCAATCACCCCAATGGATTTACCCAAAAGAACATCGAAACGTTTTCCAAGCAATTAAAGGAACTGGGCTTTGACTACGACTGGTCCAAACTCACCGCAACTTCTGACCCCGAGTTTTATAAATGGACACAGTGGATTTTTAAGAAACTTTATGAAGCCGGTTATGCCAAACGGGTGGAAATGCCCGTGAACTGGTGCGAGGCTTTGGGCACTGTGCTTGCCAACGATGAAGTGATTGATGGTAAGTCTGAACGCGGTGGCTATCCCGTTGTGAAGAAAATGATGATGCAATGGGTGATTGATCAGCCGGCTTTTGCGGAGAAATTGCTGGAAGGTTTGGACGAAATCGACTGGCCGGAGTCCACCAAGGAAATTCAACGCAACTGGATTGGCAAATCCACCGGTGTGGAAGTGGATTTTCAGTTGGTTGGCGGTGGTTCTTTCTCGATTTATACCACTTGTATTGAAACCATTTATGGTATCACCTTTATGGTCCTTGCACCCGACGGAAAGATTACGGCAGGTTTGCTGGATCGGGTAGAAAATCCGGAAGAGGTAAAGGCGTATATTGCCGAAGCCGCCAAAAAGAGTGAAATTGACCGTACGGATGCCAGCAAAACCAAGACCGGGTGCCCGCTGAAGGGCGTATATGCCATTAACCCGGTTAACGGTAAGGAAGTGCCGGTGTTTATCGGCGATTTTGTGCTGGGTAATTATGGCACCGGTGCAGTTATGGCAGTACCCAGCCATGATCAGCGTGACTTTGAATATGCCGTTGCCCACAATATCCCTATGATTCAGGTGATTGAGGGACGGGATGTTTCCCAATGCGCATTTGAAAAGCAGGACTATTTGGGCAAGGGATGCAAACTGGTCAATTCCCAAGAGTTTACAGGATTGACAGTGGAAGAAGCAAAAGAGGCGATTACCCAAAAGTTGGAAGGCATGGGCGTTGCCCGTCGGAAGAACAATTATCACTTCCGGGAGTGGATTTTCGCCCGTCAGCGCTATTGGGGCGAGCCGGTTCCTTGCGTTTATACCGAAGACGGAAAAACGGTGTTCTTGCCGGATGAGGAATTGCCTTTGGTTCTGCCCGAATTGGAAGACTATAAGGGCAAAGGTGGTCAAGCGCCTTTGGAAAATGCGACCGAATGGAAATACTATGAAAATAACGGGATTGCAGGGAAACGGGAAACTTCCACCATGCCCGGCAGTGCCGGTTCTTCGTGGTACTACATGCGCTACATTGATCCGAGAAATGATAAGACCTTCTGTGATCCCGAACTTTTGAAGCATTGGATGCCCGTTGATTTGTATATCGGTGGTCCGGAACACGCAGTGGGTCACTTGATTTACAGCCGTATTTGGAACCGTTTCCTTTACGATAACGGTTTGGCGCCTACGAAAGAACCCTTTAAGAAATTAGTGCACCAGGGCATGATTTTGGGAGAGAACGGCATTAAGATGGGCAAGCGTTTCCCCGAGTTTGTGGTCAACCCCAGTGATATTGTTCGGGAATACGGTGCGGATACTCTGCGACTTTACGAAATGTTTATGGGTCCGTTGGAAGTGTCCAAGCCTTGGAGCACATCCGCCGTTGCCGGCGCGAAGAAGTTTATTAATCGCGTATGGAACTTCTTTACTGAAAGCGCAAATATTACGGAAGACGACGACGGGAAACTGACGAAAATTTATCATCAGACCGTGAAAAAAGTCACTTCCGACTTCGAGCAACTGGCCTTTAATACTGCCATTGCCCAGATGATGGTGTTTGTGAATGAGGTTTACCGAGTGGGGACTTGTCCGAAGGCCTATGCGGAAGGTTTTGTCAAGATGATTTCTTGCATTACCCCCCACGTGGGTGAGGAATTGTGGCAGGTTCTGGGGCATGACAATACCATTGCCTACGAGCCATGGCCCACCTATGACGAGGAAAAGTGTAAAGAGAACGAGGTCAATATTGCGGTGCAAATCAACGGCAAAATGCGCGGAACGGTGCTGATGGCTGCGGATTTGGACAATGATACTGTGGTGGCCAATGTAATTGCCAATGAAAAGATTGCCGCCAACTTGGAAAAGTTGGAAGGCAGTATCGTAAAAACCATTGTGGTCAAGAACAAACTGGTGAATTTGATTGTAAAGTGATTTTTTGGGGAAATTCCTCAAAATCATGAATTCTTTCTTGACATTTTGGAAATAACTGCTTATAATATACAAAGCCAATATTGGTTCTGAAAGCATCCAGGACTTAGCCGGATGCCATCGGAGGGAGGGAAAACCATGTCTGAGATTCGCGTAAAAGAAAACGAAACTCTGGAAAGCGCTCTGCGTCGTTTTAAGCGTAGTTGTGCCAAGGAGGGCGTTATCGCTGAAGTGAAAAAGCGCGAGCACTATGTCAGCCCCAGCCTGAAGCGTAAGCAAAAGTCTGAAGCGGCTCGTAAGAACAAGAGAAAGTTCTATTAATTCAATATCCCTCTTGATTCATGCTCAAAACCGCCTTGGAAATTTCCAAGGCGGTTTTCATATTAGAATAATAGACGGGCGGTAAGGGAGGCCATAAAAAATCCTACAAAATCCGCAAATAGGGCGGCAGGAAGGGCAAAGCGCGTTTTTTGTACGCCGGTTGCCCCAAAATAGACACTGATGGTGTAAAGGGTTGTCTCTGTGGAACCCAGCATAATGGCAACGGTACGCCCAATCAGGGAATCTACACCGTATTCCCGCATTAAATCGGCACCCACTGCTAAGGCGGCGCTTCCGCTGATGGGTCGAATGAGAACCAATAGGGCTGTTTCCGGGGGGATTCCGAATCGTTTGAAAACGGGGGAAAGAAATTCGCTTAGGATTTCCACAGCGCCGGATTGACGAAGCATGGTAACTGCCGTTAGCAAAAGAATCAATGCCGGCGCAATGGTTTTCAGCAGTTTTAGCCCTTCGGTAGCCCCGTCTAATAGTAAACTGTATGTATTTTCCTTTTTGCGTAATGCAAGTAAGGATACGATCAATAAAAGAGTGGGCACAAGATAATCAGTCATGTTTCCACACCTTTCCCAATAACCACGCCATGGTTAGTCCCAGACCGGCAGAAGAAAGACTGGTAATCCATACAGCAGGCAGGATGTCAAAAGGGGCATTGGCGCCTAACGTGCTCCGAATAGCGGCAACTGTTGCGGGAATCAATTGAATAGAAGCCGTATTTAGAACAACAAAACGGCACATTTCATTGGTAGCCGTTTTCGGTTTCTTAGGGTCAACCATTCTTTTTACCGCCTGAATTCCCATAGGGGTGGCGGCATTGCCCAGTCCTAAAAGGTTGGCGCAGACATTGGCGCTCACGTGGGACCGTAACGTCTTGTCTTTTTTCGTAGAAGGAAATACTTTACCAAGAATGGGGCGCAGAACAGAACTGATGCCTTCCATGAGACCGGTTTTCGCCATAAGATTACCAATTCCTGACCATAGGCAGACAGAACCGGCTATGGAAATGCATAGCGTTATGCCTGCCTGCGCGCCCTCGGCTACGGCGGAAGATAACTGGGCGCCCCGACCGGTAAATACGGAAAACAGAAGAGAGATCAGCAAAATTCCCGTCCAAATCCAACTCATAACCATGTACAACACTCCTTAGTTGTACAATATGCGGTATAATGGGTGAAAATTCCATAGAAAGTCTGCGTAAAATGCAGAAAATGGAAAAGGGATTGACAACGTCCTATTTGTAAAGTATAATATTGATAAATTTAATAAGGCGTTTGCGGGTTGTCTATAGTTTGAGAAAAGGAGTGGCGTACAGATGAAATCTACGGGAATTATTCGGAAAGTGGATGAGTTAGGGAGAATCGTTTTGCCCATTGAGATACGGCGTACCTTGGATATTGCGGAACGGGACGAATTGGAAATTTTTATGGAAAACGACCAGATTATCTTGCAGAAATTTGAGCCGTCCTGCGTTTTTTGCGCATCTTCCAATGGTTTGGTTTCTTATAATGATAAGAATGTTTGCAGAGAGTGCATCCGCAAATTGAATCGTGTATAAAATAGAGGCAGTTCCGAAAGGAACTGCCTTTTAGTTTAGTCTAATTGTAATGCAATATCATATACCACATTTTTGGAAAGCCCGGTTTCTGCGGAAATCTTCTTGACGGCATCTTTTCGGCTTTCGCCTTGGGAAAGCAGGCAGAGAAGTCGTTGTTTTACATGCTCGGGCGTAATTTGTGCGGGAGGGGGCTCAGGCGCGCCGGCTACGACCAATACAAATTCTCCTTTTGGCACTTCTAATGTGTATTTCTCAATGGCTTGCCCGAAGGTGGTGCGAATGACTTCTTCATGAAGTTTCGTCAATTCCCGGCAAAGGCTTAAGGGACGGTCTGCGCCAAAGACTGCGCTCATGTCCTGCAGAGTTGCCAGTAATTTATGGGGCGCCTCGTAGAAAATCATGGTTTTTTGTTCGTTGACCAGGGAATCTAAATGCTCCCGACGGCTTTTCTTTGCGGTGGAAAGAAATCCTTCAAAGCAAAATCTTCCGGTGCCCTGCCCGGACATACTCAATGCGGTAATTGCAGCGCAAGGTCCGGGGATAGCGCAAACGGTAATGCCGGCTTCGGCGCACTGCCTGACCAGATCTTCTCCGGGATCGGAAATTGCAGGTGTGCCTGCATCGGAAACCAATGCGCAGGTTTCACCGGCCAAAATTCGTTCCACAATCATCATGCCTTTTGCGGCCTTGTTATGTTCGAAGTAACTGACAAGGCTTTTTTTAATGCCCAAATGGTTAAGTAATTTAATGGTCACCCGGGTATCTTCTGCGGCAATAAAGTCAGCCTGCTCCAGGGTTTCCCGGCAACGAATGGAAATGTCTCCCAAATTTCCTATGGGAGTGGGTACCAAATAAAGCATTCCTGCCATGATTGCCTCCTATATGTGATAAATCTCTCGGTAAATTTCGGTGGGAGTGCCATTTTCGTGGAATAAAGTCCATTCTTCCCATTTCAGCCCCGGTTTTCCACCTTTTCTGAATTGCATTAGCATCATGGAAACGGGAGAATCGGGACGGTGGCGCACAAGACAGAGACGTTTTGCCTCCAAATGATAGATACCGGCGCAGGCGCACAGATGCGCCAGATTTTCCGGTTTTTGCACTATGTAAAAGTCACCGCCAAATTTTAATGCGGAAGCGGCGGTATTCATTAAATTCTCAGCAGTACAATAGTCATCGCGCCGCGCGCAAGGCGTTTGCTTGCTGGCAGGACCGCCGGAAAAATAGGGTGGATTGGAAATGCATATATCAAAATGACCTGAAATGTCCTGCTTAGCAAAATTGCGCAGGTCGGCACATATACTGGTCATACGATGGGATAAATGGTTCCGTTGGATATTTTCCATGGCACTCCGGTGGGAGTGTTCTTCAATTTCAATGCCGGTTACGGTGCATCCGTCATCTTTTGCACATAGCAAAAGACCGATTGTACCGCAGCCGGAGCCCAGATCCAAAACCTTTGCGTTCTTCGGCAAATTTGCAAAGTGCGCCAAGAGCATGGAATCCGTACTTAGGGGGAATGTGCCGGGAGGGGTATCCAGTTGGAATCCGTTTTTGAGTGTTTCCATAATCTTCTCCATAAAAAATCAGTCTGCGTAGTCGGATCACCGCCCACGCAGACTAACTGCAGATGTGGAAGAATTAGCCTTCCTCAATGGCTTCAGCGGGGCACTGATCAGCACAAGCGCCACAGCTAACGCATACATCGGCGTCAATGACGAACTTGTCGTCGCCTTCGGAAATAGCCTCAACGGGGCATTGGTCAGCGCAAGCACCGCACTTGACGCAAGCATCGGTAATGTTGTATGCCATGATGTTTCCCTCCAAATATGTTTATCGAGCAAAGGGTATGTTTACTCTTTGCATTTCTATTTTAACACTATTTTTCTAAAATGCAATTCCTTTTTTTAACATAGCCGTATATTTTTCTTCATTGCAGTCAAAAATCCCCAGATAAAGGAGGGGGATCCGTGCGCTATACACCACAAACCAATCAACTGATATTGGATGCGGCAAATCTCGCGAGAACCATGGGGCATAGTTATGTTGGGACACATCACTTGCTTATGGCGCTGGCTTCTGCGCCGGGATGGACGGCTCAAATTTTAAAAAGTGCCGGTGCGGATGCAACGCTGTTACAAGATTTAACATTGTTACTTTATGGTACGGGAGAGGCGCAATTGCCGTTGCGACAAGGTTTTTCTGCCACCGCCCGTGCAGTATTGAGAAGTGCCGGTGCAGAAGCAAGGCAATGGGGTCAACCTCAAATTTCCAATGCGCATATTTTAATGGCGGTATTACGGTTGGAACATTCCGGAGCCAAAGAAATTATGCGTATGGCGCAAATGGATACAAACGAGATTTTTACCCGTTCCTTTGATTACATGCAATGGGAACAGAAAGGTGCGGTTCAACAAAAAAAGGAGGCGGTCTCTACGAAACTTTTGGAACAATTCAGTGAGGATTTGGTGATGAAAACTGCGGCTATGGAGCCTGTAGTGGGACGGGATAGAGAAATTGAAATGGTCATAGGCATTTTGTGCCGAAAGAATAAAAATAATCCTGCGTTAATTGGGGAGCCAGGGGTGGGGAAAACAGCCATAGCAGAAGGTTTGGCGCAAAGAATGGCGGTAGGCGATGTTCCCCCGCAACTAAAGGATAAGCGGCTTGTGAGCCTGAACATGGCCAATTTGGTGGCAGGAACAAAATACAGAGGGGAATTTGAAGAGCGCCTACGGGATGTACTGGGAGAAATACGAAGATCCGGGGACGTTATTCTGTTTGTAGATGAAATGCATACCAT
>JAZKZB010000062.1:0-2712 GCA_045612425.1 Faecousia sp. | reverse complement strand
TATGAAAACATAGTTTCTCAAAGGGGGCTAGTTTATGTTCCATATTACTGTGAAGGCAACAGATGAACAAGGCGTTCTCAACGGCCAGGGACGGTGGCGGCACCCTGATGGGCGAGTTTTCGAAGGAGAATGGAAAAACGGCATCCCCCACGGGAATATGACCATCACTTCTCCCGACGGTACCCGTGTGACCACCTGCTACTACCTTGGTACGGTTCAGGGACATACCACCATTGGAAATCCAGATGGATACTACTGGGATGGCGAATTCCGTGACGGCAGGGCAAATGGTCAGGGGACTGTCCGCTGGCCAGACGGCTGTAGCTACGAGGGCAACTTCGCCGACGGTGTACGTTCCGGCATGGGAACAATGTGCTACCCTAACGGCAGTGTCTACGCCGGTTATTGGTGCAATGATCAGCGCAGCGGCAAAGGAACCTTAACCTTCTCTGATGGTACTTGTTACCAAGGCATGTTTCAGAATAACATGCAAAACGGTCACGGCATTATTACTTACAGCGATGGACGTCATTACGAGGGCGAATTTAAAAACGGACAAAAGTCCGGACAGGGCGTCTTCGATTGGCCGGATAAATCCCACTATGAAGGAAATTTCGAAGAAGATATCCGTTCGGGCTACGGAGTTTTTACTGAACAGCGGGGAGAGCGTTACGAAGGGCAGTGGAAACGCGACGTAAAGTGGGGGTACGGCCGCCAAACATGGCACGATTATTCCACCTACGACGGGCAATGGCGTGGAGGAATCATCCATGGTCGGGGTACAACTACATGGCCCAACGGAGAATCCTATGCAGGATACCGCTACAAAGGCAAGTTCACCGGTTGGGGTATATACACCGATAGCGCTGGAAAAAGCTATCGGGGTCTTTGGCTCAATGGGCATCTGCTCTTTCATAAAAAAGCCCCCGTTCCCGGCAGTCAGTTCTATTTCACCGGCCAAGGAAAGCGGCAATATGTCAACTACTGTTATGAGGGCGGTTTCCTCAACGGACTGTGGGAAGGCTATGGCATAGTGGATTGGAACAGTGGACATCATTACGAGGGTGAGTTCAAAAATGACATGAAGCATGGTCATGGCATCATGATTTTTCCCAATGGTGTTCGCTACGAAGGTGAATGGCAATTTGATACACGGCACGGGTACGGTAGCTATACCGGCCTGGAACACGATTACGAGGGTGAATTTGTTAATGGCAAACGACATGGACGTGGTGTGACCCGATATAAAAGCGGTAACATTTATGAAGGGTACTACCACAATGACAAAAGACATGGAAAGGCCGTTTACACTTTTGCGTCCGGGAACCGACTCATATGCACCTACGAAAACGGGGAAATCGTAGGTCAGGGCGAAAAATACTATTCTGACGGCAGCACATACAAAGGAGACCTGAACCACGACGGACTCCCTCACGGAACCGGTGTGTGGGAATTGGCAGATGGTAGCCGCTACGAGGGAGAACATGAAACCGGTTTCCGTCATGGCAAGGGTGTCCTGATTCTGCCCGATGGAACCCGTCAGGTGGGACGGTTTGAAAAAGATAATTATGTTGGCCCAGAAGTCGAATCTTCCTTGATGACATCTCCGACAGAAGTAGAACTGAATGATGATGCAATCCACCAGAAACTTGATGCCTCAGAGTGATTGCGTGTGATTTGACTCCCAAGCCCACTGAGTGCTGCAAAAAAGTCCGCCAGCAAAAGCTGTCGTACTTTTTTGATGGCGCAGGAATAATCCAAAATTGTTTGTAAATACTGTTGATAGGGTAGGGCAATGTGCCATAAAAAATAAAAGTGCAGAATTTGAAAAAAATACTTGACATTTTTGGAAATGGCTATATAATATTCATGTTGTCCGCAACATAGAGGATTTGTGTAACGGTAGCACACCGGACTCTGACTCCGTTTGCGGGGGTTCGAATCCCTCATCCTCTGCCAAAAATAGCAGATACCCATTTGGGTATCTGCTATTTTTATTTGCAGCGGCGAGGGATTCGAACCAATCTAAATGCGGCACGGACGAGCGCCGCGCGCGACGGCTCGACGGAGCGCAACCTTGATTAAATCGAATCCCTCATCCTCTGCTATTTTTATTTTCACCTGGGATTCGAAAGGATGGCCCCAGTGGGCCCACTGGGGCAAAAATTGAGAGCTTGCGTAAAGTAGGAGATATCTGCGTTAAATTGGATTGTAGCTTGATAAAGAACATGCAGCGAGGGTAAGGAAATAAAAACCTTACCGCTATTTTTAGGACAGTTGCCTCTTTTTCATTTTTTGCCAGTTAATGAATCCGTATATATCATTAAAAAGGAAAGCAATAAAGCAAACAACTACAGAAATATATCGAATATCAGAAAGACTTGCCAATACCCACAAAATTATTAATACAATATCATTTGCAGCGTAGGCCAAAGCAAAATACGGACTTCTGCGGAAGGTCAGATATACGGCAAGAAAACTGGTTGTAACCGACATTGTGCTGGGTACGATATTTGCTGTATCAAAAAAGGCTAATATGTAATAAAAAATGATTGTGATAATAGTGGTTGCGATCCACATAAAGATATTTTCTGTGCGGCTGATCGTATTGACCTTCACCTCCGCCTTGTTGCCTTTGTATGGATTGCGTAACCAAGATATCAAAGCAAATACCGCCATCGGCATTGTCATACCGAGGTAGGTAATCATTTC
>JAZKZB010000061.1:0-11205 GCA_045612425.1 Faecousia sp. | reverse complement strand
AGAGATGAATACTTCCGGGAGACCGGCATTTATGTGCCCATTTGCTCCGACGGCGGTATCGTTCACGATTACCACATGACCTTGGCTTTGGCCATGGGCGCAGATTTCCTGATGCTGGGTCGTTATTTCGCCCGGTTTGACGAATCTCCCACCAACAAAGTAATGGTCAACGGCGCTTACATGAAGGAATACTGGGGCGAAGGTTCCAACCGCGCTCGTAACTGGCAACGTTACGACTTGGGCGGCAGCACCAAACTCAGTTTTGAAGAAGGCGTTGACTCTTATGTTACTTACGCCGGTTCTTTGCACGATAATGTAGAAGCCTCCCTGTACAAGGTCAAGTCCACCATGTGCAACGTGGGTGTGATTAACATTCCCGACCTGCAAAGAGATGCCAAGTTGACCTTGGTTTCCGCCACCTCTATTATCGAAGGCGGTGCCCACGACGTCACCTTACGCTCCACCACCACTGCCAAATAAAACGCCACTACAATAAATACCAAAAGCCCTCCGGTAAAACCGGAGGGCTTTTCTATAAAGAATTTCGCTTAATCTACCTTTATTTCATCCAGGAAAACTTCTCTGCCGTTTTCTTCCCGAGAACGAAGTCCTCCGATTACCAGTTTCATAAGTTCCATGGTTTCTTCAAACGGGAAAGGCTCCTCGCCGGTGCGCAACCATTTCACAAATTCGTCCTTTCATTCCGGCAATCCGGCCTTCCACGCCTTCCTTAATACTGATAAAAATCGTCGTCCTGGATTGTGGAGGCAAGATTTTCACTCATGTATACATGGGTCGGATTCTCTCTTAACTGCAAAATAGACGCAGGAACATCCTGGCTCGGTTTGCCAAACAGGCTGAGACGGGAGGACAATCTCTGCCATGTGACGTGAGAGCCTGCAGTGGTGATGGCGTGCATATCAAGCACCTCTTTTGCCTTCATCGCATCTCTCGGCCCCATCATTGCGCCCATGGGGGGAACCTTTGCAATATCGCCCGAACAACCGAAACAGCCATGGAGTGAGTTTTGCGCAATGGTCAAAGGATGCAATTTAGCAACCTTTGCGCCCTGCTCCAAATATTCTTCCATAGTAGGCTTAAACCAATCATCCACGGGGTCAATAAAGGCAAGGTGCGCAGGCCAACCGGGGCCCGAATAAACAATATCTGCCTCGCCGTCATCTTCTAACATTTTTGAAAAGGCAGGGGTAGTTTTATTGCTGTGATAAATAAAATTCTCCTCTTTAAATCCCAAGTCCAAAATATTAGAGACCATAAAGCGGTAAAATGCATTGCCAAAGCCTGCCTTATAGGAAAGGGGGGCAATGTTTCCTTGGTCATCTGCCCATTCATCCATCATATAGAACTTAACATTACGGCAGTTCACATTCAACTTGCGCAGCATATATGCAACCTTGCGATAAGTCGGGCAAGGGTTACACATAATCATAACGCATTTTTGGTCATATCTGTCGGAATCTATGATGCGCTTTACCATATCGGTAAGCATAATCATTTCAAACTCTTCATTTTTGACTACATGAACACTCATCGAAGGGCTTGTGGGGTGCTTACCGTCCATAGCGATAATATCTTCTTTTGTTATATTGCGTACACGCTCAATATCCTCTAAATCCTTAAAAGGATAAAATTCAGCAGGCTTAAAAGTAAAGTCATCTTTTCCAAATATCATAACATTTCCTCACTTTAATTCCTTAATCAACGCAAAAGTCTTATCCATTAAATGTTTACCAAAATTCTCCCCAAGCATAGAGGTGTCGGTTTCATAACCGCCTGTCACAAGCGATTCGGGCGTATATAAGTATCCGGGCAGGCAACCATTTGTCAATGTATTGATAATAACGGTGCCAAAGCCTGCCATTGCTTTGATATAAAGTCCGTATTCCACAAATACTTCGCCCTGGAATCCCACAATCAGGGTTTCCCCTAATTGAATGACCTGTATCTCCGCCGGTGCTTCATCCGTGAGCAATTCAATTTTCATCCCACGATTTCGCATACGAACATAGCCAAGTTGGTCCTCCGAACCCAGGAGTTTCAAATTAGCATTCTGCCAGAGATAATATTCTTCTCTGTTTTTGGAATTGCCGTATTTTGCATACAATTCTTTATAGATTTTTTCATCGCGCTCTACCTGCGCCACAAGTTCTTCTTCTGTGCCGAAATCACGAAGTTCTAACTCAATTTCGCTGTTCGCAACCTTTATGGGGAGTTCGCTTGTCCATTGCGCCTTTTCCAAAACAGTATGGGCGGCCTTTCCCAAGAGTCTGCCAACACGTTCGGCCTCATCATAACTTTCGCCCTGCCGATAATACCGGCTGGACTGGTTGCCCGAAGCGCCCTGTGCAAAGCCCACCAACGCATTGGGTTCCATTTCCTCTAACTGCATTTTCAGATAGCAGGGATAGTCCGCAGTGCAAACGTTGCTCCACTCGTGTATAAAGGTTGGGTGAAGGGTGTAGTTTACCATGATTCCGCGAACCACATCCGCCTCATCCTTAATGGCCATTACGCTTACCAGTGGGTCATGTGGACCGCCCGGTATACGGCGATTGCCACCGATACCCGATTCAGCGCCGCAAACAGTAGTTCCGGAAGTAAAATAACCGGCAAAAGCGTTGTCTTTTGCATCGCAAATCATGCCCACAATGGTAGAAATCAGTGTTTCGACATATTCCTTCGGCTGCTCTTTGCCGGCCTCCAGACTTTCAATATCCAACCGACCTGACGCCCAAGGGCCGGAATGGGTGTGAGAACAACTAATCATGATGTTTTGCTCATCTATTCCGCACCGTTCTCTGACCAAGCGCCGAACGGTAGCCACATGCTTTTTTGAGAAAAACAGCAAATCCAATGTGACCATTGCCACTTCCTGTTCCCCGTTGTTTAAGTACATGCAAGCAGCATACAGAGGATCGTGGAAGCCGGTATTGTTTCTGGGATAATGGGGATAACCTGCCAATTCCAAACCGCATGGCGGTGTGATATCCGCCCGGGTCATTGCTACCTTCATCATATAAATTCTCCTTTTAAGATTACTTTTTGAACATGGAAATCCTGATCCACAACCACTAAATTTGCAGTTTTTCCAATTTCAACCGTTCCGATTTCCTTATCAAGTCCAATGACTCTGGACGGATTCCGGCTTGCCATAAGAAACGCATCATTCATTGTAATATTTGTGTGCTTCCTCATATTTCTGCAAGCAACATCCAGGGTCAGATTGCTTCCGCAAAGTCCGCCATTGGCATCAAAATTAAGGTCTTCAATATGGGCAAACTGTGGAGGAGAGGGCTCCGCACTTACAAAACTGTCGGAAATCAGAATCACCTTATCCCTGCCCTTAATTTTCAGTATGAGTTTGAGCATATCGGGGTTGACGTGAATCCCAACGGAATCACATATCACCTCTGCATACATATCATCATCTAAAAAGCAGGCCTCGTCAGGACCGCAGTTTCTGGTGCCGGCAGGACAAGGCGCTCTGCCGGTAGCGTCGGTACAGTGTGTAAGCAACCGGATTCCGTATTTTTTAAAATGTTTGATTTGTGACGGGGTGGCTTCACTGTGGCCTACACTTATGGTCACATCGGGATTTACTGCCGTGGCCTTTTTCAGAAACGGCTCTATACCGTCCCTTTCCGGCGCAACCACCCAAACCTTGGCATCCTTGCCTGCGCACTCTACCACCCGCGAAAAATCCTGCTCCCGAATCTCACCGCGCCATTTGTTCTTTTCAGGTGAAGCGCCGTATTTTTCATTTGTATAAGGGCCTTCCATATAAAATCCGCCAATATTAGCGCCCTCTTTTCGGCCCATCGCCGATTTTACACACTTTATCGCATCCAGATATTCGTCGGCGTTGATGTCGGTATAAAAGGTGGCTAAAACGGTAGTGGTGCCTTTGCTCAAGAAATACCTTGCCGCGCCTGACGGATTATCATAAAAGCGACAACCGTTGCCACCGTGACAATGAATATCCACAAATCCCGGCCCAACATAAAGTCCCTTTGCATCGTAAATTTCGGCGTTTTGAGGCACTTCGACTTCATCCGCAGTGCCAAGGGCCGAAATTTTTCCGTCTTTTATGAGTAAAATCCCATTATCCAGTATGCTATCTTCCAAAATAATTTTAGCATTGATAATCGCTATCATTACTTTTCACCTTAAGACCATAAAATTTTTTCTATTGCCAGATATCTTACATACTTTTCATGATAGATATCCTTCTTTTTCGGTAAATATACTCCTGTAATTTCTAAAGGCTCAAGTTCCTTTCCCACCGCCCTTGCGGCAAGCATTGCAGCCCCTGCGCCTGCGGCTTCGGGATTGTTGGTAATGCATATTTCCATACCCGTAGCATCGGCTATAATCTGCGCCCACAAATCACTTTTTGCGCCGCCGCCAAACAATACCAGAGTATGCACATTTTCGTACGCCTGCATGGCCTCCAGGATTGCCCTTATTTGAAAGGCGATACCCTCCATAACGGCCAATGCGAAATCGCCCCTTCCGGTGGACAACCGAATCCCATGGAAAACGCCCGTGCTTTCAGGATAATAGAAAGGAGAACTTCCACCTGCAAGATGGGGATAGAAAAGCAACTGCGAACCGTTTTCCAGCGCTTTTTCCGCCTCTTGATTGATAATATCATAGGTTTCGCCTTTAAAAAACATATCGCGAATCCAGCGCAGACATGTGCCAGCCGTGTTAATAACACCTTCTGTCACAAAGGCTGACTTTTCTATATATCCGCACCAGCCCACGCCATTATTTTGCTCTGTTTCGGCATTTTCCCAGCGTTTGGTGATGGCCGCCGCCGTGCCTAAAGATATGGTCATAACCCCATCTTTCAGACCCGCTCCCAGTGCGGCGCACTTCTGGTCCTGCGCGCCAACCGCCACAACACAGTCCGCTTTCAGGCCCAGCCTCTGGGCAACCTCGGGAAGCACAAAGCCGACTTTGGAACCACTCACGGCTATGCGGGGAAGTGTTTCCTCATGGATGCCATAAAAATCAAGAATTTTTTTGCTCCAACAAAAATGCTTCAAATCGTACATAAGGGTACCCGACGCCATACTGTAATCGGTTACACATATACCCGTAAATTTCGCAATTAAAAAATCCATGGGCATTAAGAATTTATACGCCTTTTGGAAACAGTGGGGAAGATTTTTCTTCATCCACATAAGTTTTGGCAGGGTATACGACGAGGAAATCGGTTTGCCCGTCAGCGCAAACATTGTTTCCTCGCCGAAATCCTCCCTTATCTGCTTGGTTTCGTCTTCGGCGCGGGTATCTAACCAAGTGATTGCGTTACAGAGGGGGGCAATGCTTTCATCCACGGGAACAATGGTTATGCCTTGAGAAGATATGGAAATACTCTCGATTTCTTTCCCGCTGATTCCGGACTTTTCAATCGCTTTCGCCGCTGTTCGCAGGGTCATTTCCCACCAACTTTCGGCATTTTGCTCAACATATCCCTCTTTGGGAGTAATAAGCCCATATTCTTCGTATTCGGCCGCGATACTTTTCAAATTACTATCAAAAAGTATGCTTCGGCAACCGGTAGTACCTAAATCTATCGCAAGATAAATCGACACTGAATATTCCCCTTCTCTACAACTTAAATTTCACCTATATGCGCCGTTTCTGCTAATTATCTTTTTAACTGCAGATCGTAATGTACGTCGTACGCCTTTTCTTCGTCGGTGAATTTCCGCTTGGTATCAATAACCTCGCCGTTATTCCACTTGCGATCCACTTCGGCTTCCCCGATGCCCATAACGGTAACATTCACCTGTCTGCGACGGGCTCTCACATGATCCCAGTCAACAAAATAAACGTGCGCAAATTCACCGCCGTCAAGTTCGCCGTCCTTGATGGTCATTACTTCGCTTCTGCCGAAGAAAACAGAACGCAGGTGGCCATCAGTGTTCATGCTGGTAAAGTCACCGGGCTCGTTAACGTATCTGCCGAACTTTGCATGGATCGGGCCGGGATGACGGTAATCGCCCTCATTTGTATAATCGGGAATCATTTTTCTCATGATGTCCAAAAGGTCATGCTGTAAATATTCCAGGTCAAAAGAATCAATGTCGTGAGAGCACTCCTGAACCATAACGGAACATGTGGTATGGTGAGATGCGATGGTCACTGTGCCATTCTTAACACCGGATGCCTTTACAATTTCTACAATTTCCTTGGAGATATCGTGAAAAGTAGGGATCCATCCTCTTGATTGCAGTTCTAATTCCTTTTGAAAAAATTTGAATTCCATGTTATTTCCTCCTAAAAATTTTATATATTGTTAAGCCGTTCGCCAACTGCGCCACCGGGGTGCACCAAAGCGAATTGCTCATTTTTAAAATCCGTTTCTTCCATCAACGCAGTCTGAAGCACATGAAAAATCACGGCAAGGGCTGTGGATGAAGTGGTTCCCTGACAATTATACTTATCCGTCTCTCTATTAACATACTGCTTCAACACAACATCTGCGCCCTGCGCCAATGGCGATTCCAGATTTTCCGTTATGGTAATCACCCGGACACCTTTGGCCTTGCAAATATCCAGTATGGGAAGCAGTTCCTTGGTTTTTCCCCCGCGCGAAGCAAAAACCATTACATCGTCTTTCTGCAAAAAGCCCGTTGCGCCATGGACCGCTTCTGCAGGCGAGATAAATCTTGCAGGGCGTTCAATGCAGCACATAAGATGGGCAAAATGCTGACATAGAATTCCGCTATGTCCGCAACCCGAAGCGCCTATTCTTTCGGCGTTTTTTAAAAGTTCTACCGCAGTAGAATACGCTTCCTCGTCAAAATACTCCAACATTTGGCGAATGCATTCGCTTTCTATGAGATAGGCTTGTTTCGCCTGAACGATAGATTCCTTTTTCATCTGCTTCACCTATGTATTTCATCCCACGCCTTACGCAAATTGTAAAGCATTTCTTCCACCATTGCATAAGGATCCGCCGCCTTAATAATACCGCTGGTA
The DNA here is from genome assembly GCA_045612425.1 of Faecousia sp. Classification (GTDB taxonomy): domain Bacteria; phylum Bacillota; class Clostridia; order Oscillospirales; family Oscillospiraceae; genus Faecousia. The sequence goes on along the minus strand of JAZKZB010000061.1, from coordinate 4,188 downwards.
GAACCCGTTGCCTGAGCGCCTAATTTAATCGTGTTATAGACATCTTGGCCGTTGGAAATGCCGGCGCCTTGAAGAACCATAATATCCGGATTGATTTCCCTCACAGTTTTGATAGTTTCCAACACATAATTGCTGTCGCTGGTCTTTCCTGTACCAATTAAATCGGTAGGCTCTGCCACAATCAAATTCGGTGACATTTTGGCAATGGCTTTTACATCCTCAACCGTATTCGCGCACACGATTGTACCAAGACCTACCTCGTCTGCCCGTTTGATTGTTTTCTCTATTTCTTCCATAGTCAACGGCTTTTCGGCGTGATTCAGCATAACACCCACAGCGCCTGCCGCCTTAACCGCTTCCGGCAACACACTGCCAAGCCCTCTGCCGACAGGAAGATAATCCATATGCTGGGCAAAAACAAGGATTCTTTCCGTGTTGTCTGCCAACAATTTAATGTCTGTATATTGCGGAGTAACGATAACGTCAACATCATACTTCATTGCTACCTTATCAATCACTTTCGCAAGTTTCAGCATATCCTCCCCATATAAAAATGCTTTCGGGCCAACCTCAAAAAAGGGCGGTTGGATATTAAGACCTTTGTACATAACTACACTCCTGTTCCATTTAGAATCCATTGATTTTTATAGCAAAAATCAAAAAGGATGATTCATTTATACTTTACATTATCCTATACGAAATGTCAATTTATTTTTTTGGTTTACTTTCGTTTTCGTAAAAATAAAAACCAAAACCGAAAGTTTACCTTGACAAAATCGCAAGCATATGATAAGATATAGAAAACAAGTTTGGTGGTGACATAATGACTGCAGATGAAAGAAAACAACAAATATCGGCTTTGCTCTCAAAAAACGGCTCGGTAAAGGTCACGGAACTTAGCCGCATTTTTTCCGTTTCGGAGGTTACGATTCGAAACGACCTCGCCGATATGGAAAACAAAGGCTTGCTTTCCCGTACCCACGGTGGCGCGGTTTCTTCCTATAAACCCTACTGCAGTATGAACTTCAATCAACGGCTGGAGACAAACTATGCCGAGAAAATGAAGATTGCAGAAAAAATCTCCCAAATGATAGAGCCAAATGACACCATAATGATCAACGCGGGAACGACCACGCTTATGGTGTTCCATCAACTTCCCGCTGACTATCCCCTTAAGATTATTACAAACTCCATTGCCATTGCCCTTGAGGCATCTATGAATCCGAATTTTAATATTACCCTTGTAGGTGGCGCCGTCAACACAAAGTATCAATTTACCTACGGTTCGGAAACGGTGGAACAACTGGAAAAATATCATGTAGATAAATTGATACTGTCTGTGGACGGAATCGATATCAAAAACGGATTTTCCACCTACTACGGGGAAGAGACAAGTGCAGACAAGGCAATGATAAACCATTGTGAAGAATGTATTATAGCCGCTGACCGGACCAAACTTCACCGCAATGCTTTTGCAAAAATAGCCGACATTGACTCTGCCGACTATATTGTAACGACCGGTTCTTTTACGGAGGAAGAAAAAAACCGATTACAGGAACAAGGTGTAAACATCATCCTTGCCGATGAAAGATTTCCATAATAAGCGTGGGTGATAATATGAATCGAATAAAACTGCTACGCGAAGAAAAAGGCTATACCCAAGTAAAAATGCAAATGCTTACGGGTATCGACCAAAGCGACTATTCCAAAATCGAAAACGGAAAGCGCTATATGACCTTTGAGCAATGCCGAAAATTGGCAGTTGCACTGGATACCAGCATGGATTATCTTGCCGGATTGACAGGCGAAAAGCGCCCCTACCCTAAAAAGTAAAAGACCGCCAAGGGCGGTCTTTATTTTGTTAAACTTCTTTTTCAAAGAAAATACAAGCATTCAAAAAAGCGGTTCTGTCTTTGGGACAAGGGGCATAGGCTATACCACCAAGAATACGGAGGGAATAGTATGAAACGGGTGGGATTGTTGCTTGTAATTTGCATGGTGCTGACCATGTTGCCCGCAAAGGCGCGGGCGTCCACTTTGGATGTGCCGGGAAAAAGCGCTTTGCTCATGGATATGGCCACGGGAACGATTTTATATGAAAAAAATGCTCACGAACCCTTGGCGCCGGCATCGGTCACAAAGGTCATGACCATGCTTTTAATCATGGAGGCCATTGATTCCGGCAAAATTCGTTGGGACGACACCGTAACCGCATCGGAAGCCGCAGCCGCCAAAGGTGGCAGTCAAATTTATCTGAAGGTAGGAGAAACCATGACGGTTTCCGATATGCTCAAATCCATCGCCGTCTCCTCTGCCAACGACTGCGCCTGCGCCATGGCAGAACATTTGGCAGGTTCTGAAGAAGCCTTCGTCAGTCAAATGAACAACCGCGCCAAGGAATTGGGCATGAATGACACGCATTTTGTCAACTGCACCGGTCTTGACGACGGAGAAGATGCAAAAAATCATCTGACTTCCGCCCATGACATTGCCGTTATGTCCCGGGAACTGATGACAAAACACCCGGACATTCAAAAATTCACAACCATTTGGATGGACACCGTCCGGGGCGGACAATTCGGCCTTTCCAACACCAACAAATTGGTCAGATTTTATCCCGGCGCCACCGGCTTGAAAACCGGCTTTACCTCCGGCGCCGGTTACTGCCTCAGCGCAACGGCGACCCGGGACGGACTTTCTCTGGTTGCCGTGGTTATGGGCGCGGAAACTTCTCAGGAACGATTTGGCGCCTGCAAATCCATGCTGGATTATGGCTTTGCCAATTTTGCCTTGATACAACCGCAACCGGAGCAATCCCTGACTGTAAAGGTAAATTTAGGAAAGCAAGACAATGTGACTGCCATTCCTGCAGAGAAAACAGAACTTCTGATTGATAAATCTCAAAAAAACGAAGTCTCCTCCTCCGTAACCTTAGAGCCATCCGTCCAGGCTCCGGTGAGCAAAGGGCAACGACTGGGGACGCTGACAATCCGCGCCGGACAACAGGTATTGAAACAAGTCCCTTTGGTAGCGCAAGAGAGTGTACAACGACTCACTTGGTGGGATTTATTTATCAAAGCCTTAGGCCGACTGGCCATGGCGGGATAACCGCATATAAAAACACCCCCGAGGAATCTCCTCGGGGGCGATTTCTAACATTAGTCAGCAACGTAGGGCAGCAGAGCAATCTGACGGGCGCGCTTGATAGCGGTGGTCAGGTCACGCTGGTGAGCTGCGCAAGTGCCGGTGGTACGACGGGGCAAAATCTTGCCACGTTCGGACAAATAGCGGCGAAGCTTGGCAGTGTCCTTGTAATCGATGCCGGTTACCTTGTCCACGCAAAATGCGCATAGCTTTCTGCGCTTGCGGGGACGAACACGTTGTTCGTTAGCCATGGAATGATCCTCCTTCATCAGCATTGTAGAAAAAATTCAAGAATTTAGAAAGGCAACTGAGCGTCATCATCGTCGAGCATCGCAAAATCGGACACGGGAGCGCTGGGTGCGGAATAACCGCCACCAAAGCCGTTGTTGGCAGGAGCAGAAAAAGCACCTGCTTCCCCGGTACGCTTGCTTTCGCCAAAGTAGACATTGTCTGCTACCACTTCGGCGCTCCGACGCTTGTTACCGTCTTTATCGGTCCAGTTACGAATCTGGAGCCGACCCGAAACCACTGCCATAGCGCCCTTGGTGAAATACTTAGAGACAAATTCTCCGGTCTGACGCCAAGCGACACAGTCAATGAAATCGGTTTCCCGTTCGCCACCGTCTCTGCCACCGAAATCACGGTCGACAGCCACGGTAAAACTGGCAACAGCAACGCCGCTGCCGGTCCGGCGCAATTCGGGGTCACGGGTCAAACGACCCATAATCACAATGTGGTTCAGCATACTTTTACGCCTCCACCACGGTGGTCAGGCAGCGCAGAATACCTTCGGTAATCTTCATGACGCGCTCCATCTCGGCGGGGAATTCGGGCTTGGACTCAAAGTTCATGAGAACATAGTAGCCTTCGGGCAAATCATTGATCGGATAAGCCAAGCGACGCTTGCCCCATTCATCAATATTTGTCAGGGTACCCTCCGCTTCCACCATTGCCTTGAATTTTTCCACAAGTGCGGCGATGCCTTCTTCGCCCTGAGCAGGATCGATAATATAAAGCACCTCGTACTTACCGGTAATCTTAGCC
>JAZKZB010000060.1:0-1507 GCA_045612425.1 Faecousia sp. | reverse complement strand
TGGGTATTTCCTGCATGATTTTACTTGTCTTGCCGAAAATCAGCTCTCTGAAAACTGCAATGCACCCCACAGCAAGGATTTTTGCTTGTATTTTTGTGCAGATGACGAGAGCTTGCTTGGTGCAAGCCGAGGAAGATAAGAAAAAATACAAGTGAAAGGACTGCTGTGGGGCTTTCGGCATTCGATTCCCCACTGCTTAAGGTGAAACTATGAAATTTTGGAAAGATCACGCGGTTTTGCGCATTGTTTTGATGATTCTGTTCTTCGTGGCAGGTCTGGCGTTGGTGCTTTACGGCTGGAGCCTCACCGGGGAGATGACTGGTCTGATTTTGATGTTGGTCGGCATTGTTTTGATGCTCACCACGCTTCTTATTTACAACCAGAGATTTGCTTTCCATTCCAGATGATGCAGTCAAGGAGGACTTTATGGAGAATAATCGCAAATTTGGCAGAGTAACCATTCCTACGGATTTGGATGTGGTTCCGGAAACCTTAGAAATATTGAAAAAGTGGGGCGCAGACGCCATTCGTGACTGCGACGGCACGGACTTTCCTCAGGAACTGAAAGATCAGGATGCCAAGATCTATTCCACTTATTATACCACTCGTAAGGATAACGCTTGGGCGAAGGCCAATCCCGATGAAGTACAACAGTGCTACATTATGACCGGTTTTCATACCGCCACGGAAGATACCCTTTCCATTGAATTGATGAAAGGGATTTCCAAAGAGTTGCTTCAGGTGAATACCAATGATGATATCAAACGTTGGTGGGAGGTTATGGATCGTTCTGAAGGCACTGTGGTGTCTACAGATGACTGGTCTTATGACGAAGAAACCGGTTGTGTGATTGTGCGCAACGTGAAGGCATACCACGAATATACGGTTGCATTCCTGGCGTATCTCATTTGGGACCCGGTACATATGTATAATGCCGTGACCAATGATTGGAAGGACTTTGAACATCAAATTACCTTTGACGTTCGGCAGCCCAAGACCCATAAATATACCATGCAGCGTTTGCGTAAATTTATCGCAGACCATCCGTATGTCAATGTGATTCGCTACACCACCTTTTTCCATCAGTTCACCTTGATTTTTGATGAACTAAAGCGGGAAAAATATGTGGACTGGTACGGCTATTCCGCATCTGTTTCTCCCTATATTCTGGAGCAGTTTGAAAGGGAAGTGGGTTATCCCTTCCGTCCGGAATATATTGTGGACCAGGGTTATTATAATTCCCAGTACCGTGTACCTTCCAAGGAATTTAAGGATTTCCAGGCGTTCCAAAGACGGGAAGTTGCAAAGTTAGCCAAGGAAATGGTAGACATTACCCACGAACTGGGTCTGGAAGCCATGATGTTCTTGGGAGACCATTTTATCGGCACAGAACCCTTCATGGAGGAGTTTAAAACCATCGGTTTGGATGCCGTTGTGGGCTCCGTGGGTAATGGCTCTACTTTGCGCTTGATTTCCGATATTCCCGGGGTTCGATATACAGAGGGCA
>JAZKZB010000059.1:0-4359 GCA_045612425.1 Faecousia sp. | reverse complement strand
TGAGCAGTATGTTGTATCTATTGATGATGGAAGAAAAAAGCAAGGGGGGAACCCCTTGAGGAGGGAACCATGGAACAGAATTTGGAAGTCTTGGCCCAAAAGGTGCTTTCCCGGATTTTTGTGGAATTAGAGGCCTCCGGTCGCCATGTGCATGTGACAAAAGAGCAAGCGAAGGCTTTGTTTGGGCATGGCTTGACACCCAAACGGCCCCTTTCCCAACCCGGACAGTTTTTGGCGCAGGAACGGGTTACAGTGATTGGGCCAAAAGGGAAGTTTGAAAATGTTGCGGTTTTAGGGCCGGAACGGTCGGAGGCGCAGGTGGAGGTGTCGTTGACCGATGCCAGGCATTTGGGATTGCAGGCGCCCATACGTCCTTCCGGTAACGTATGTGGTAGTCCCGGTGCAGTTTTGAAAACAGAAAAAGAGGAAATCCACCTGAATCAAGGGGTCATCGTGGCAAAACGCCATATTCACATGACGCCCGGAGATGCAGTGCGTATGGGGGTAAAGGATAAAGATATTGTGCGCTTGCAGGTGTTTACCAAGCGTCCTTTGGTGTTTGAGGATGTGCTGGTGCGGGTATCTCCTCAATATGCCACATATGTGCATTTGGACTATGATGAAGCCAATGCCTGCGCCTTTGAAGTCGGAGATTTGGGGAGAATACTGCCATGACAAAGGCTTTTCTGGTGGGGGACGAACCTTTGGAACCCTTAGGATTTACCTATGTTACCCAGGGGGAGTATGATGCGGTGGTCATTGGTTCTTTGCAACTGCATGAACTGTTGCGGTTTTCTCATCCTGAGGTACTCAAAGCATTGGCCCAAGAGAAGCAGGTATTGCTCTACACCCCCGGGCTTCCGGAAGTTCCCCGGAATCGGGCCTTGTCTGCTGCCTTGACTTCCGCACAGCGGGAACTAAAAAACTGGGGGGTTTTATTTACCGACGGAGGGAGAAAACGACTGGTTACGGCTCAGGAGGCAAGGCTTTTGCGTCAGCAAGGACGAAAGCCAAATCCGGAAGCGGTATTGACGCCTTTGGCAAAAGAAATTTTGGAGGGATTGGAATGAAAATCGGAACAGTAACCGGCTCGGTTTGGGCGACAAGAAAGGCCAGTTGTCTTTCGGGGCAGACTTTTTTGGTGGTCAGTACGGGTACGGAAGAATTGGTGGCGGCAGATCAGGTAGGCGCCGGGTGCGGTGATCAGGTTTTGCTGGCAGTGGGTACGGTAGCGGCAAAATATTCTATGGATGCGCCTGTGGATGCGGCAGTAGTGGCAATTTTAGACCAGGGTGGAAAACGCAGTTGCCCGGAAATGGATGGATGATATGTCTGCCCATGAAATGTTAATTGCGGTGATGGCGGTTTTCGCGGTTCTGGGAGCCATTGACCGGATTTTCGGCAACCGATTCGGGTTGGGTCTGGAATTTGAAAATGGGATTTTGACCATGGGGTCTTTGGCCTTGGCCATGGTTGGGATTATTACCCTTGCGCCTGTACTTGCCAATGTGCTAAAGCCGGTGGTGGTGCCGGTTTACGGTTTTTTGGGGGCAGATCCCGCCATGTTTGCAGGAACGATTCTGGCTTGTGATATGGGCGGTGGTGCGTTGGCGCAGGAAATGACTGCCGATAGCCAGTCGGCGTTGTTGGGCGGTGTGATTACCGGTTCTATGCTGGGAGCGACTATTGTATTTACCATTCCGGTTGCCATGGGGATTTTGTCGGAAGAGGACAGAGGCGCTATGGCAAAAGGAATCCTTTGCGGAATTGTGACTATTCCCGTGGGGATTTTTGTGGGAGGACTGGTGGCAGGTTTCCCGGTGGCTATGATTTTGCGCAATTTGGTGCCGATTTTTTTGATTGCCATTTTGATTGCCTTGGGTCTTTGGAAAGCAGAAAAGGCTATGATTCGCGGATTTGCCCTGTTTGGGAAACTCATTGTGGCATTGATTACCGTGGGCTTGGCGCTGGCCATTGTAAAAACCCTGACCGGATTTGAAATTGTACCCGGCACGGCAGATATTGCAGAAGGCTTTATGACCGTTGGAAGTATTGCGATTGTGCTGGCAGGGGCATTTCCTCTGGTGTACGTGATTACCAGATTGCTGAAGAAGCCCTTGATGAAGTTGGGGCATTTTTTGGGGATTAACGATACTGCCGCGGCAGGGTTGATTGCCACTTTAGCAAATTCCATTGCCACCTTTGGCATGGTGGAAAAGATGGATAGTCGGGGAAAAGTGGTGAATATTGCCTTTGCGGTCTCCGCTGCCTTCGTGTTTGGAGATCATTTAGGGTTTGCCGCAGGATTTGCACCGGAAATATTGCCGGCCATGATTTTGGGGAAATTGGCAGGGGGGATCAGCGCGGTGGCGGTGGCATTGCTCCTGACAAGGAAGGTTAAAAAAGGATGACATGACCCAATGGGGCGCGGGAAAGGGAAAATAGTTGACAAATAGGGTGTCCTTGGGATATAATACCATCCATGGAAAGATGTTGAAGAGGAGAGTACGTCGTCATTCCCTGTTCAGAGAGCCTCGGTTGGTGAGAAGAGGTATGGAGGAACCGGCAGAACATGGCCTTGGAGTCAAGCGGTCGATAGGTAGGCTGTTTCGGGTGCGCCCGTTATTGCGTGATGAAGGCAACGAAAGTTGCGAATCAAGGTGGTACCGCGTCATTTTTTGTCGCCCTTGGAATTTCCAAGGGCGATTTTTATATTAGGAGGAACGGTTATGTCCGAAAAGAAACCCTATTATATTTCTACGGCAATTGCTTATACATCTGCAAAACCCCATATTGGCAACACCTATGAAATTGTGTTGGCAGATGCCATTGCCCGTTATAAGCGCCAGGCGGGGTTTGACGTGTATTTTCAAACCGGCACCGATGAACACGGTCAGAAAATCCAGCAAAAGGCGGAAGCGGCCGGCATTACGCCTCAGGAATATGTGGATAAGGTCAGCGACCAAATCAAGGGCATTTGGGATTTGATGAATACCACTTACGACCGATTTGTGCGCACCACAGACCCTGAGCATAAAACCAAGGTGCAGAAAATTTTTGCCCGGATGTATGAAAAGGGCGATATTTACAAAGGGAAATATGTGGGCAAATATTGTACGCCCTGCGAATCATTCTGGACGGAAAGTCAGTTGGTAGAGGGTAAATGCCCGGACTGCGGTCGGGAATGTGTAGATGCCGAGGAAGAGGCCTATTTCTTCAAGATGAGCAAATATGCCCAAAAACTGATGGAGCATATTGAAACCCATCCGGAATTTATTCAGCCGGAAAGCCGGAAAAATGAGATGATTAACAACTTCCTGAAACCCGGCTTGCAGGATTTGTGCGTCAGCCGTACCAGTTTTACCTGGGGTATTCCTGTGGAATTTGACCCGGGTCATGTGACTTACGTGTGGCTGGATGCCCTTTCTAATTATATTACCTTTTGCGGTTATGACCCCGACGGCAATCACAATGACCACTATCGGAAGTTCTGGCCTGCGGATTTGCATCTGATTGGTAAAGATATTGTCCGTTTCCATACCATCTACTGGCCTATTTTCCTCATGAGTATGGGAGAAGAACTGCCCAAGCAGGTGTTCGGTCATCCTTGGTTGCTGGTTAAGGGCGATAAGATGTCCAAGAGCCTGGGCAATGTGATTTATGCCGATGACTTGGTAGCGTTGTTCGGAGTGGATGCCGTGCGCTACTTTGTGCTCCACGAAATTCCTTTTGCTACCGACGGTATTATGACCTACGAATTGATTATTGAGCGTATCAATAGCGAATTGGCAAATATTTTGGGCAATTTGGTCAACCGCACCATTGCCATGGACCACAAGTATTTCGGTGGAAAGATTATGGCACCCAACACACCGGAAGTCTTGGATGAAGAACTCAAAGCGGTGGCTTTGGCCATGCCCGGCAAGGTAGAGGCCAAGATGAACGAACTGAAAGTGGCGGATGCCATTGACGAGATTTTTGTTTTGCTCCGTCGCGCCAATAAGTATATTGATGAAACCGCGCCTTGGGCATTGGCAAAGGACGAAGCCAACCACGGACGTTTGGGAACCGTACTTTACAACTTGCTGGAAGCCATTCGCTTTGCCGCCATTGCTTTGGAACCCTTCCTGCCGGATACTTCCAAGCGGATTTTGGCGCAGATTCAATGTGAAAACGGCGGATTGGAAAGTTTGAACACCTTTGGCGTGTTGAACCCCGGTGATCAGGTGGGTGCCGGTGAAATTTTGTTTGCAAGATTGGATGTGGAGAAGAAAATGGAAGAAATTAATGCCATAAACGAGGCCAAAGCAAAAGAAGCCTTGCCCCCCATTGAAATTGAACCCTATGCCGAAGAAAATG
>JAZKZB010000058.1:0-10081 GCA_045612425.1 Faecousia sp. | reverse complement strand
AGCACACCCATCAAAGAAGATCCAATTTGAGTTGCAAGACGGATTCTTTGACTTTCTCCGCCGGACAACGTCCCGGATGTCCGATTCAATGTTAAATAAGAAAGTCCCACATCCGACAGAAAACGCAATCTGGACTGAATTTCCCGGACAATTTGGGATGCCACTACCGCAGTATTCCCTTCCAAATGCAAGGCATCGATAAACTCCAATTCCTTTTCTATACTCATGGAGCAAAAATCCATGATGCCGATGCCTCCTACGGTTACTGCTCTGGCAATCTCTGAAAGGCGCTGGCCGTGACAACGGGGACATGGCGCAGTAGACATGCATTCTTCCAGTTCCTTTCGGGCGGCGTCAGACTGGGTTTCCCGGAAACGGCGGGAAATATTATTCATAATCCCTTCAAAAGGTTGCTCCAGCACACCCATTCCGTTTCCCCGGTTATAAGTCATGCGCAATTTTTCGCCCTTGGTACCGTAGAGAATCACATCCACAGCCTCTTTGGAAAGTTCCGAAAAAGGCACCTGCAAGGAAAAGCGATATTTCTGTGCCAAGGCTTCAAAATACATCCGGAAAACACTATCGGTTCTGGCATTGCTCCAACCGGACACCTGAATCGCACCATCCAAAATAGATTTGGATTTATCCGGAATGACCAGATCCTCATCCGCCACCAACTGAAATCCTAACCCTGTACAATCCGGGCAGGCGCCGGACGGATTGTTAAAGGAGAACATACGGGGTTCCAATTCCGTCAGACTGATGCCACAATCTTCGCAGGCATAATTTTGAGAAAAACTCAGTTCCTCCCCGGAATCATTCAGCAGAATCGTTACCAAGCCTCCGGAATGGGCGCAGGCCGTTTCCACGGAGTCTGCTAATCGCCGGCGCAGTCCTTCTTTCATAACCAACCGGTCTACCACCAGTTCGATATTATGCTTTTTATTCTTTTCAGGCAGAATTTCTTCCGTCAAATCATAAAAGATTCCATCCACTCTCACCCGGGCAAAACCGGACTTGCGGGCATCCTGAAAAACCTTTTGGTGTTCCCCTTTTTTGCCACGAATGACGGGAGACAATACCACAAACCGGGTCCCGCTTTCCAGCAGTTCCACCCGATCTACAATTTGGTCAATGGTTTGACGCCGGATTTCCTTCCCGCAGGATGGGCAATGTGGCACACCCGCCCTTGCCCAAAGCAAACGCAAATAATCGTAAATCTCTGTTACCGTTCCTACGCTAGAACGGGGATTTTTGGAAGTTGTTTTTTGGTCAATCGAGATAGCCGGTGACAACCCTTCAATGGCATCCACATCCGGCTTATCCATTTGACCCAAAAATTGCCGGGCATAGGAACTCAGCGATTCCACATACCGGCGCTGTCCCTCGGCATAGATGGTATCAAATGCCAGACTGGACTTGCCGGAACCGGATAATCCGGTAAAGACAATGAATTTATCTCTGGGAATTGTAAGGTTGACGTTTTTGAGATTATTTTCTCTTGCGCCCCGGATCACAATTTCCTCTTTCATAGGCCACTCCCACTTATAAAAATCTCGGTATAGTATACCACAATTTTTATCTCCACACAAGCAGGTTTTTCTGCAAAATTATCTTCTTTTCGCAAGTTTCTTCCACCAAAGCAGGAAAAAGAGTCAAATTGCCCTAACCAGCCCCTATTTTTTTCTGGATTTTAGTGGTAATTTTTCCACCTTGGGTGTTGCTTTTTTCCTATTAACAATGATATAATGAACACATAAAGCAATCGCACCCCTAACCGGACAGAAAAAGAGAAAAAGTGAGGTATCTTCCAAATGATCGCATACGGTGAGAACATCAAGGTATTTACCGGCAATTCCAACCCTGAATTTGCCCGGACAATCTGCAAGGAATTGGGTATTCCTCTGGGCAATAGTGAAGTAAAAACATTTGCCGACGGAGAAGTTTCCGTTTCTTTGAACGAAACCGTCCGTGGCGCAGACGTATTCCTGATTCAGTCCACCTGCAAACCCGTTAACAATCATCTGATGGAACTGTTGGTAATGATGGATGCCTGCCGTCGCGCTTCTGCCGGACGGATTACCGCAGTCATCCCCTACTTTGGCTACGCCCGTCAAGACCGCAAAGCCAAGAGCCGTGACCCCATCTCCGCCAAATTGGTAGCCAATATGCTCACCGCTGCCGGCGCTGACCGGGTATTGACTATGGACCTGCACGCTTCTCAGATTCAGGGTTTCTTTGATATTCCCGTTGACCATCTGTTGGGCAACCCCACTTTTGTTAAATATTACATGGATAAGTTCCCCGAAACGGAATTTAATCACGACGACTTCGTTGTGGTTTCTCCCGATGTAGGTTCCGTGGCTCGCGCCCGCGCATTTGCAGCCAAGGTACACATGGGTCTGGCCATCGTGGATAAGCGTCGCCAAAAAGCCAATGTGTGTGAAGTCATGAACGTCATTGGTGATGTAAAGGGCAAAACCTGCATCCTCTTCGACGATATGGTAGACACTGCCGGTTCTTTGTGCAATGCAGCGAAGGCTCTGGTTGAAGTCGGCGGCGCCAAAACCGTATATGCCTGCGCTACCCACGGCGTGCTCTCCGGCCCTGCTTATGACCGCATTGAAGACAGCCCCATTGAAGAAATGGTATTTCTCAACACCATTCCCCAAGCAGGCAACACGCCCTCCGGAAAAATCAAGTCCTTAGACGTAGCGCCCATTTTTGCGAAGGCGATTGCCCACGTTCACGGTGGCACCTCCATCGCTGACCTGTTTTAAGCCGTGTTAGGAAAAAGCAAAGAATCCTGGCTCATTGTGGGCTTAGGAAACCCGGGAAAAGAGTACGAAAAAACCCGCCACAACTGTGGCTACCGGGCGCTGGACATTTTAGCCGAGAAACTTGGATGTAAAGTAGACAAGTCCAAATTTCAAGGCCTTTACGGGCAGGTCTCCTACGGCGATAAAAAACTGTTTTTACTCAAGCCCTTAACCTATATGAATCTATCCGGAAAATCTGTACTGCAGTTAAGTGCCTATTTCCAAATCCCGCCACAAAGAATCATTGTTTTGTTTGACGATATTTCTTTAGAGCCCGGAAGATTACGAATTCGGGCAGATGGCTCTGCCGGCGGGCATAATGGCATCAAATCCATTATTTCCGAAATCGGAAGCCAAGCATTTCCTCGGGTAAAAATCGGAGTGGGCGCCAAACCGCATCCGGAACAAGATTTGGCTGATTGGGTTTTATCAGATTTTTCTTCATTAGAGGAAAAAGCGCTTTCCTCCGCATTACAACGCGCGGCCGATGCATCCTTATGTATCATGGAACACGGTGTCCCGGAAAGCGCAAACCGCTACAACGGTTCAAAGCCGTAAATATTGTCACATTTCCACGGAAAGGGGGGTATTTTCCCCCTTTCCGCATTGTCACGTGGAGGAGAATATGAAATCACTTCTTACAATCTTGCAAAATGTTTCTCAATATCCTCAGTTGATTGCTTCCCTTTCCCATGGGGAAAGTGTGGCCGTTACCGGTTTGGGGCAAATCAACCGCAGTCATATTCTCGCCGGTGTCAAGGAGGCATTGGGCAAACCCATTGTCATAATTTGCCAAGATGATTTTACGGCAAAACGGTTGGAAGAAGAACTTTTTTCCTTCTTGGGGGAACACCCCGAAATACTACCCTCCCGGGAATTAACATTATATGATACCGCAGTAGTATCCCGCGCGTGGGAGCAGAAGCGCCTGCGCCAGTTGTATGAATTATCTATCGGTGCAACCGATATGCAAATTATGTCATGGGACGCTATGAGCCAACGCACCATGCCAAAAAATGTACTTCTTTCCTGTGCGTTTTCCCTAAAAGTAGGACACACCTACTCTATAGATGATTTGCTGCAGCGATTCGTCAACTGCGGTTACAGCCGTTGCGCCATGGTGGAAGGCCCTGGGCAATTTGCCTTGCGTGGAGGCATTTTGGATATTTTCTCCCCTGCCTCTGACCGCCCTGTCCGTGTGGATTTCTTCGGAGAAGAACTGGACACCATGGGCTTTTTTGATATTGACACCCAGCGAAGAACGGAAAATACCGACTCCCTGTTGATTCTGCCCATTGGAGAAACCCAACCGAAATTGCATAGCAACGGGCTCCCCGGTCTTTGCGAAGATTTGCAGAGGTGTATTGCCAAGCAACGCCGTCGAAAAGTCCCTAACGAGGAATTGATCAAGACTTTAGAGCGCGATTTGGAAAAATACGAAAACAATCTGCAAAACCCCGCCTCCGACCGATATATGGCTCTCATTTATCCGGAATTTGCCACCGCTCTGGATTATATCCCGGAAGATGCGCTTTTGGTTTTATGCGATCACGGCAGTCTGAAACGCACCGCCCGCACCAGGACGGACGCCTTAGGGATGCAGTTGGACAATTTGTTGCAAACCGGTCTTCTTTGCGGAGAACTTTGTGACTATACCTGCCAATGGGAAGATTTTCTAACCCAAATCACCGGGCGTACTGTTTTATATTTTGACAACTTTGGCGGAACTTCCTTCCCTCAGGAAAATCCCCCAAAACAACTATTTCCCATGGTCGCCAAACAGTTGCCCGGTTATGGCGGAAACTTAGACACCGCAGCCGGAGATTTAGCCCATTATCAAAAAATGGAATACGCCTCTTTGGTACTTTGTGGCACCCGGCACAGAGCAGAACTTCTGCAGGCGTTATTGCACGAAAAAGGTCTTTCCTCCTTTTTGTGCATTCCCCTTACCACCATGCCCTCCCCGGGTCAAATCTTGCTTACTGAGGGGAATTTGCCCTTTGGCATGGAATACCCGGATGCCAAATTGGCCATTATAACGGAAGGCCAATTGCTCTCCCGGGGAGAACAACGCAAAAAAGCAAAGAAAACGGCTACCAATCGGCAAAAATTGAATTCTTTTACGGATTTAGTGCCTGGAGATTTGGTGGTTCATGAAAATTACGGCATTGGACGCTTTATCGCTATGGAGCAAATCAAGGTGGATAATGCTGTTAAGGATTATGTAAAAATCGCCTATCAAGGCAGCGACACCCTATTCGTTCCTGCCACCCAATTAGACTTGGTCAGCAAATACATTGGCGGAGGAGAAGATGCCAATATCCGTTTGAATAAAATTGGTTCGGATACTTGGCAAAAAACCAAAAGCAAGGCCCGAAAAGCAGCAAAGGATATGGCTGGGGAATTGATTCAACTCTATGCCGCCCGGAAACGGCAGGAAGGCTTTGCCTTTGGCGCAGACTCTCCCTGGCAACGGGAATTTGAAGACAACTTCCCCTACCCGGAAACCGACGACCAACTTCGTTGCATTGCAGAAATCAAAGGAGACATGGAATCCCCCATTCCCATGGACCGTTTACTATGCGGCGATGTAGGTTTCGGCAAAACCGAAGTCGCCCTGCGCGCAGCCATGAAAGCCATTATGGACGGCAAACAAGTGGCCATATTGGTTCCCACCACCGTTTTGGCGCAACAGCATTATCAAACCGCTATGGCGCGATTCCGGGGATTTCCTGTAAATATCGACCTTTTGAGCCGATTCCGGTCCCCTGCGGAGCAAAAACGAACCTTGCAAAACTTGAAGGCCGGCGGCGTAGACTTTATCATCGGCACCCATAAACTGTTGCAAAAAACAGTGGAATTTAAAGATTTGGGTCTTTTAATCGTGGATGAGGAACAACGATTTGGCGTCAGCCATAAAGAAAGACTTAAAGAGATTTCCAAAGGCGTGGACGTTCTGACACTCTCTGCTACCCCCATCCCCCGTACCCTGAACATGGCCCTTTCCGGAATCCGGGACATGTCCACCATCGAAGAACCGCCTGCCGACCGCTATCCGGTACAAACCTTTGTGATGGAACACAGTAACGCCATTTTAGACGATGCCATCCGGCGGGAAATTGCACGGGGCGGTCAAGTTTACTATCTGCACAACCGGGTGGATACCATTGACCAATGCGCCGGCGCCTTGAAGCGGAGAATCCCCGGTCTGTCCGTTGCCGTTGCCCACGGGCAAATGGGCGAAGACGGTCTTAGTGACGTGATGAGCGCCATGGCCAACGGAGAAATTCAAGTCTTGGTGTGTACCACCATTATTGAAACCGGGTTGGATATTCCAAACGTCAACACCTTAATCATTGAAAATGCAGACCGGTTCGGGCTGTCCCAACTTCACCAATTACGGGGACGGGTAGGCCGTTCCACCCGCCATGCCTACGCATATTTTACCTACCGCCCAGACAAAAATTTAACAGAAGTTGCAGAAAAACGACTCTGTGCCATTCGTGATTTTGCGGAATTTGGCTCCGGTTTTAAAATTGCCATGCGAGATTTGGAAATCCGGGGCGCAGGCAATCTGCTGGGCGCGGAACAATCCGGTCACATGATGAGCGTAGGATATGATATGTATCTAAAACTGTTAGACGAGGCCGTTTTGGAAGAAAAAGGCGAAGCGCCCAAGTTACCGGAATGCACCGCCGATTTGAACGTCACCGCCAATGTGGACCAGCAATATGTGTCCCGGGGCGAAGAACGGATGGATTTGTATCGCCGAATGGCCGCTATCCGAAATCAGGAAGATGCAGACGATTTGCTGGATGAAATCATTGACCGCTACGGCGACCCACCCAAAGGCGTGCTAAACTTAATTGACATTGCCCTTTTGCGTGCGCAAGCCATGGCAGTGGGAATTCGGGACATCCGCCAAAAGGCCGGTGATGTTCTGTTTACTCTGCACAGTTTGAATTTCGATGCTGTCAGCCTGCTTTGCGCAGATCCGGATTATAAGAACCGGGTTTCCTTTGTTGCCACTGCAAAAGAACCGACATTACGGCTAAAATTAGCATCCGGTGTGGACAGTTTGCGACAAAGTAAGGTCTTCGTCCAAAAATACGGGAATTGTATCCAAAATTAGACAATATACCGATTTCATGTTTTGGTAACGAAATGTCATTGCATTTTTACAAAAATATGATACAATACCAATGGAAAATGCAAGTATTGTACGCGGTCATCACCGCTAAAAGATAGGAGCGATTGACGATCATGAACGAACGTAAAGAAGGCAGACGGCCCGAACGACCTTCCGGAGAGACTCCGAGAAAGTCCGGCTCCATGCCCTTATATACCCCTGCCAAAGATGCGACGCAACGGGTCAATGTGGAAAGTGCATCTTCCCGTCGTCCCCGTTCTGCATCTTCCCAGCGCCGATCCCCGGCGCAGAGTAAAAGCGCCACGCCTAACCAGCGGACAACCATTCTGATTTTAGTTTGTATTACACTGGTTTTGCTAGCCGCAATTATCGTGGCGCTTGTGGCCATAACGGCCGGTCCGGAAGATGACGGACTGATTTTACACAATGTGTATGCCGCAGGTGTCAATTTAGGCGGAAAAACACCTGAAGAGGCCAAGGTGCTATTGACAGAAGCAACAAAAAACACATACTCCCAACTCAATATGATTGTTCGGGTATACTCCACGGATTTAACACTTTCTCCGGATAAAACTGGCGCGACGTTGAACGTGGACGGTGTCATCGATGCCGCCTATGCCTATGGCAGAAGCGGAAGCCGTTCCGAAAATCAAAATGCCAAAAATCAATCTTATACCAAATCTCATGTGGTTTCCATTTTACCCTACCTGCGGTTGGATACCAACTACATCCGTAGCGAACTGGAAACTCTGGGTGCGCAATACGGCACGATTTTGTCCCAACCGACATACCGCGTGGAGGGTCAAAGACCCAATACGAACATCGACGAAACAGAAATCGATGTCGAAAAGGTATATCAAACCCTATACATTACCTTGGGGCATGCCCAATACGGACTTTCTATTAACAAACTCTACGACCAAATTATGGAAGCCTACAACACCAATATCTTTGAGGTGGTAGGCAATACCGACCCCGAAATCAGTCCGGAATCTCCCAATTTGGAGCAGATATTCCAAGACCTGCAATGCATTGCTCCGGTCAACGCCACCCTAAATGATACTACCTACGAAGTGACACCGGGAAAATACGGTTACGGCTTTATCATTGAAGATGTGCAGGCGCTTCTGGAAACAGCCAACTACGGAGAAGAAGTGGCAATCCCCCTTACTTTCCTCCGGCCTACATTGACCGCGGAAGACCTAACCGATGGCCTGTTTGAATCCATTTTGGCCTCCCATCGTCTCCCTGCTACTGTGGATGAATCCCTTCTTAAAAATCTGGAATTGGTGTGTGAAGCCATTAACGGTCACATTCTCCATCCGGATGAAGTATTTTCCTTTAACGAACTGGTAGGACTTCCCAATGAAGAAGATGGTTGGATGGAAGTCATGTCTTATGTAGAAAAAGTCCCTCAAAACTTGGTTGGTGGTGGTATCTCCCGGGTAAGTAGCGCTTTGTACTACTGCGCACTGCTTTCGGATTTGGAAATTATGGAACGTCATGGACACACTTACCTGCCCACCTTTATCGACCCGGGATTTGACGCCGATGTTCTTTACGGTTCGAAAGACTTATCCTTTAAAAACACCACCGGTCGTCCCATCCGAATTCAAGCCAAGGTGCTGGAAAACGGCAGTGTAGATATTGAGATTTGGGGCAAGGCTCAAGAAGATTTCTCTACCAAACCCTTATACGAAGAAATCAGAAAATATACCCCCGAAACTCTTACCCACATCATGGTGGAAAACAACCCGGATGGCTATAAAACCGGTGATGTTCTGGTACAACCTATCACAGGCTATGACATTGCCACCTATATTGTCTATACATACTCCGACGAAGATGATACCAATCAAGTTCTGATTGGTTACACGCACTACGAGAAGTTAGATAAGGTAGTCATCAGTATCCAAGAAGATACGCCCACCCCGAACCCCGACCCGAACCCCGACCTTGATGAGGATTCTGATTTGATCCCCGATCCGGGTGAAGAAGAATAAATAACGTGTCGCAGGCAAGTTCCTGCGACACGTTTTCTTTTGAAAATACCGCCCTGCCGGTTTGGCAGGGCGGTTACTATTTAGATTTCATACCACTTAATTTCATTGGCTTCCAAGTGCAGTTGGAAACTACCCTTGTCCGTATAAACCGTGGTATCCTGAGGCACATAAGTATTGTTCACAACACAATACTTCCCGTTTTTCACAAAAGCGTGAACTTCCACATTGTAGTTTGTAGAATACCATTTATTCAGTTCTGCTTCCCCGTGAGAAGCCCACAAAATACTACGATAAAGCACACGGCTGTTTTCAAAAGAATAAGGCAAACCGGAAATATAGACGCTGCGTCCTGCGCCAAATTCATTGACTGCCATCTGCACCTCTTTATCCTTTTGCACCAAAATTTTGGTATCCGGCAGAGCATAAATACTCTTTTTCCCTTCCCCAAAATCCACTTCTCCAGCCACATCTTCTAAAATGAAGTGGTTGGGATTTTGCTCCCAGTTGTACTTATCATAGCCCAATGTAAATCCGGTTTCTTTTTCTACACCCAGCACATTGGCCAACTGCAAGAAATGCCCCTGATATTGGTGACCGGTGGGTTCTCCGACACCCACAAGGCCACCGCCTCTGTGGACAAATCCACGAATGGCAGAACTGATCATCGGGTCTTCCCATTCATAACCGCCGGTATGCGCAGTATCGCCATCGCCTACATTGATGATAACATCTACCCCATTGAGAACATCGGGATTCTCCCGAATATCGTCAAAGGAAATGAACCGCACATCAAACGGCGCACCGGAAAGCGCCTCAATAATTCCAGCGTAAGAATAATTCTGCTTCTGATACAATGCATGGTGCACCATATGGCATCCCCAAGCACGAGCCTTACCCCAGGCATTAAGCACTGCCACCGTTTTTACGCAATAAGGCGTTGTGCCCTTAATATTTTCATACAATTCACGGAACTCATTACACACAGATTCCACATAGTCAATAAACTCGGGGAATTGTAATGCCAATTTTAAATATCCGCCATAGCCGATACGATCAATGGGTTTGCGCAAAATAGCGCGACGTGCGGTTACCCAGTTTTCCTTGGCTTC
>JAZKZB010000057.1:0-7046 GCA_045612425.1 Faecousia sp. | reverse complement strand
CATCCCAAGTGCCTGCATAGCGCATATCCGCTAAAAGGTCTTGGAGGTCTTGGTCGGAAACCAGAGAATTGTAGCAGTAGGGAATCATGCCTTTGCCAACGGTAACCGGTGTATTGGGCATGATGCGCACCATGGGCAATTCGGTGCCTGCCATGGTTTGTAACTGCTCTAAGGACAGTCCTGCGGCCATGGAAATCAGCATAGGCTTATGCTGGGCAAGGAGAGGTTGCAGTTCTTCCAATACCTGAGCCATCATCTGTGGCTTCACGCATAAAAAAACCCGTTGGCATTGGGTAATTACCTGATGGTTGTTCCCGTAGGAAATGTTGAGAGATTGGGCAAGAGCCTTTGCTTTGCCGGAGCGGTCGGTAATGCAAATGTCGTGGGTAGTTTTCGCTAACGCTTTGGCAATGGCGCTTCCCATATTTCCGCAACCGATAAAACCGTATTTCATTTCATTCGCCTTCTTCCTTTTTTGAAAAGTATATCACAAGGGAAGAAACTTGGCAAGGCGGAAGGTACGGGTTTTTGCGTGTTTTTGTGTTTTTGCCTAAGTTTTTGCTTTTCTAACTGCACACAAGGGGCAATATGCTGAAATCCCAAATTGCCCCTTGTTTTTTTGTCGGTAAAATGATAATATACATAAAACATGAACAACTGTCCTTGCTGAGGGAACAAGGGCTATATGATGGAGGGAATGGCTATGTCAAGAGTATTTAATTTTTCTGCAGGCCCTGCAGTGCTTCCGGAGGCTGTTTTACAGCAGGCGGCAAAGGAGATGATGGACTATCGGGGAACTGGTATGTCCGTTATGGAAATGAGCCACCGGTCTTCCGCCTATCAGGCGATTATTGACGAGGCAGAGGCAGACTTGCGGGAACTGATGGGGATTCCTGAAAATTATAAGGTGCTGTTTATGCAAGGCGGTGCCAGCCAGCAGTTTGCAATGGTTCCCATGAATTTGATGAAAAATAAGGTTGCGGATTATATCATTACCGGTCAATGGGCAAAGAAGGCCTATCAAGAGGCGCAGATGTATGGAACGGCCAATGCCATTGCATCTTCTGCAGACCAAACCTTCTCTTATATTCCCGACTGTTCCGATTTGCCTGTCAGTGAGAATGCGGACTATGTATACATCTGTGAAAACAATACCATTTACGGAACAAAGTTCTGGGAATTGCCCAATACCAAAGGCAAGGATTTGGTGTCCGACGTGTCTTCTTGCTTTTTGTCTGAACCGGTGGATGTGACCAAGTACGGCATGATCTACGGTGGCGTGCAAAAAAATATCGGGCCTGCCGGTGTGGTCATTGCCGTTATTCGGGAGGACTTGATTCGGGAAGAGGTATTGCCCGGAACGCCAACCATGCTTCGTTATAAAACCCATGCAGATAACGGTTCTATGTATAACACTCCGCCTACTTATGGAATTTATATTTGCGGACTGGTGTTCAAATGGCTCAAGGAAATGGGCGGTTTGGAAGCCATGAAGATACGCAATGTGGAAAAGGCAAAGGTTCTTTATGATTTTCTGGATGCCAGCCAAATGTTCCGTGGCACTGTGGTGAAAAAGGACCGGTCTTTGATGAATGTGCCTTTTGTCACCGGCAATGCGGAATTGGATGCCAAGTTTGTCAAGGAGGCCACTGCCGCCGGATTCCAGAATCTAAAAGGGCACCGTACAGTGGGCGGTATGCGCGCCAGTATTTACAACGCCATGCCTCAGGAAGGCGTGGAAAAACTGGTGGCATTTATGGATGCTTTCGAGAGCAAAAACCGTTGAGGAGGAAGAAAGATGTATCAGATTCACAGTCTAAATAAAATTTCTCCCAAGGGCATGGCTTTGTGGACACAAGAGTACACCCAGGTGGAAGATATGACCTCGGCAGATGCCGTGGTGGTGCGTAGCGCAGCCATGCACGATATGGAATTTTCTGAAAATCTTTTGGCGGTGGCCAGAGCCGGCGCAGGGGTGAACAATATTCCTCTGGAGCGTTGTGCAGAGCAGGGCATTGTGGTGTTTAATACTCCCGGTGCCAATGCCAACGGGGTTATGGAATTGGCCCTTTGCGGTATGCTTTTGGGCTGCCGTGACATCGTGGGCGGTATTGAATGGGTGAAAACCATCAAGGATGAGCCGGACGTGGCCAAATTGGTGGAAAAAGGAAAGAGCAAATTTGCCGGACATGAAATTGCTCACAAAAAACTGGGTGTAATTGGTTTGGGCGCTATCGGCGGTCCTTTGGCCAATGCAGCAGTGAAATTGGGCATGGAAGTTTACGGTTGCGACCCGTTTATTTCCATTGATGCGGCTTGGCACTTGGATAGTAATATTATCCGGGTCAAGACAAGAGAAGAAATCTATGAAACTTGCGATGTGATTACAGTTCACGTTCCTTTGCTGGATGATACCAAAAAAATGCTCAATGCCGATGCCTTTGCAAAGATGAAAGATGGCGTGATTATTTTGAACTTTGCCCGGGATTTGCTGGTGGACGATGATGCTATGGAGCAAGCCCTGAAATCCGGAAAGGTCAGCAGATATATTACCGACTTCCCCAATGCCCGCACCGCAGGTATGGAAGGTGTCATTGCCATTCCCCATTTGGGCGCATCTACGGAAGAATCGGAAGATAATTGCGCAAAAATGGCGGTTAAGCAAGTAATGAATTATTTGGAAAACGGCAATATTATCAATTCCGTTAATTTCCCCAACTGCGATATGGGCATTTGCACCAAGGCAGGACGCGTAACGATTTTGCACCGCAATATTCCCAATACTTTGAGCCAGTTTACCGGCGCGATGGCAAAAGAGGGAATTAACATTTCGGATTTGATGAACCGAAGCCGTGGTGAATATGCGTACACAATTTTGGATTTGGACCATCCTGCTCCGGACAGCGTGATTACAGCGCTCAATGCCATGGACGGGGTTTTGCGAGCCAGAAAAATTTTGTAAGTGTCATAGAATGTGTAAAAGTCCTCGGGGAATTGCCCGGGGACTTTTTGCCTCATATAAGGAAAAATTTTCAAAATTATCCTTGACAAACAAGGGGAAAGCAGGTAGAATATGGCATGGAGTTAGCAGAGGCTAACTATGATTTTTGGGCAGTAGTTAGCATAGGCTAACATGAAAGAGGTGGAAGATATGCGTACATTGAAGGATGCAAAAGTCGGGCAGACCGTCACTGTGGTGAAACTACACGGGGAAGGGGCGGTTCGCAGACGGATTATGGACATGGGCATTACCAAAGGTGTGGAAATTTATATCCGGAAGGTCGCCCCGCTGGGCGACCCCATTGAAGTAAATCTGCGGGGTTATGAACTTTCGCTACGCAGAGCCGATGGCGAAATGGTGGAAATTGTGTAAGGAAGGAGAAAGAAGGATGCAGATTAAAATTGCTTTGGCAGGCAATCCGAATAGCGGAAAAACTACGTTGTTTAATATTTTAACCGGTTCCAATCAGTATGTGGGCAACTGGCCAGGCGTTACGGTGGAGAAAAAGGAAGGCGCGCTGAAAGGATATCCGGATGTGATTATTCAGGATTTGCCCGGGATTTACTCTTTGTCGCCCTATTCTCCCGAAGAAGTGGTAACCCGGCAGTATTTGGTTACAGAACATCCGGATGCCATATTGAACATTATAGATGGTACGAATATTGAACGGAATCTGTACTTAACGACCCAGTTGATTGAATTAGGACATCCGGTTGTGGTTGCGGTGAATATGATTGACCTGGTACGAAAAAATGGCGATACAGTGGATTTGGGACGGCTGGGAAAGGCTTTGGGTTGCGCCGTAATGGAAATCAGCGCTCTGAAAGGGGAGGGCTGTATGGAAGCCGCTGAAAAGGCGGTGGAATTGGCCAGAAATCATACCCATGGCGATATGCCCCATGTGTTCGGGGGTGGTGTGGAGCACGCCCTTGCCCATATTGAAGAATCTATCGAGGGGAAAGTAGATAGTAATTACTTGCGCTGGTATGCCATCAAGTTGTTTGAACGGGATGAACGGGTACGCGAGGAATTGGGATTTGGAGAAGATGTTCTGGCCCATTTGGAAAAGCATATTACTGACTGCGAAGCGGAAATGGATGATGATGCCGAAAGCATTATTGCGGACCAGAGGTATACGTATATCGGTCATGTGGTGAACAAGGCAGTGGTAAGGAAAGCGCCCAAACATGCCATGACCCTTTCTGACCGCATTGACAGAGTTTTGACCCATCGGGTACTGGCACTGCCGATTTTTGCAGGCATTATGTTTTTGATGTATGCCATTGCCATGGGCAGTTATCCTTTTTCCATCGGCACGATGGGTACCGACTGGGCCAATGACGTGCTCTTTGGAGAGTGGATACCCGGATGGATGGATACACTACTTACATCCTTAAAGGTCAGCGGTTGGCTGTATGCCTTGATTATGGATGGCATTTTGGCAGGCGTAGGTGCTGTGCTGGGCTTTGTGCCCCAAATTCTGGTGTTGAGTTTCCTGCTTTCTATTTTAGAAGATGTTGGCTATATGTCCCGTGTGGCGTTTATTATGGATCGCATTTTGCGGAAATTCGGCTTATCCGGTAAATCCATCATTCCCATGCTGGTGGCTACGGGGTGCGGTGTTCCCGGCATTTTGGCATCCAGAACCATTGAGCAGGAAAATGACAGAAAAATCACGGTTATGACCACCGGCTTCATTCCTTGTGGCGCAAAAATGCCCATTATCGGCTTGTTCGCCGGCGCGGTATTTGGAAATTCTCCCTTGGTTGCGGTGTCCGCTTTCTTTATCGGCATTGCCGCGGTGGTGTTGTCCGGTGTTATATTGAAAAAATTTAAAGCCTTTTCCGGAAAACCTGCGCCTTTTGTGATGGAATTGCCCTCTTATCATTTACCCTCTGCGCGAAATGTGGCGCGGTCTACATGGGAACGGGGCTGGGATTTCGTGAAACGGGCATTTACCATTGTGTTGCTTAGTTCCATTGTTCTGTGGTTCTTGCAAAGTTACGGTTTTGTAGACGGTGTTTTCCAAGCGGTGGATGATAATAACCAGTCCTTACTTGCTGTGGTGGGTAAAACTTTGGCTTGGATTTTCTACCCCCTTGGTTGGATGGGAGATATGGCATGGAAAGCGACCGTTGCTTCTGTCACCGGTTTGATTGCAAAGGAAGAAGTGGTGATGACCTTTGGCACCCTTTATAACTATGCCGGCGAACTCAGCGAAGCAGGGGATGAGATTTGGGCTTTGGTTGCCGCTGATTTCGGCCCTGCCCGGGCATATAGTTTCATGGTGTTTAATTTGCTGTGCGCCCCTTGCTTTGCGGCCATTGGCGCCATTAGACGGGAAATGGGCAGTGCCAAGTGGACTTGGATAACTGTGGGATATATGTGCGGGTTTGCCTACGCCATTGCCATGCTGACCTATCAGATTGGCGGGTTGTTTACCGGAGAAACAGTGGTGAATGTATTTACAGTGGTGGCAGTATTGGTGTTGGCCGGATTGCTGTTTCTGCTGGTTCGGAAAGGCTATGAGGCAAAGACGGAAAAAACATTGACACGCGTATAAGGAGAAAAGATATGTTTGGTGATATCATTGTGTTGGCAATTTTGTTGTTTGTTGTGGCAATGAGTGTGCGTTCTCTTTACAAAAGTAAGAAAAAGGGTGGCTGTTGCGGAAATTGCAGTCAATGCAAGGGTTGCCATTGGAAAGAATAGGGAAAAGCAGGGCGGAAGTTTTTCGCCCTGCTTTTCTTTTTTGGTGGAAAAGAAATATTTATAGTCAGTACGCGGACAGTTGTGCATAGTGCATAAAACACTTTTGTTTCGCCTTGGATAATTTGGGAACACAATTGTGGAATTTGTCTTGCATTTTTGCCTATGAATGCGTATAATAATATCGAAAAGGTAATATCGATAATTCATTATCGACTACTGCCGTTAGAAGGGAGATTGTTGTATGAGTAAGAAGATTACAGTCATCGGAGCGGGAAACGTAGGCGCCACCATTGCCTATACCCTTTCCTTGGGAGATATTGCTTCCCAAATCGTGCTGATTGATATTAATAAGGAAAAGGTTCAGGGCGAGGTCATGGACATCGTTCAGGGTACCAGTTTCCGGGAGCCCATTTCTGTGATTGCCGGGGATTATGAAGATGCCGCTGGTTCTGACATCGTGATTATTACCTCCGGTGTTGGTCGGAAGCCCGGACAGACCCGTATTGATTTGGCGCAAATCAATGTCAATATTTTGAAGCAGATTACGCCTCAGATTGTGTCAAAGGCACCCAATGCCATGTATGTCATTGTCAGCAATCCTGTGGACATTATGACCTATGTATTCACTAAAATCTCTGGTTTGCCCGAAAATCAAATCATCGGCTCCGGTACGATTCTGGATACTGCCCGTCTGCGTTATGACCTTTCTCATCATTTCCAGGTTGCGCAGAAGAATATCCATGCCTACGTTTATGGTGAGCATGGTGACACCTCTTTTATTCCCTGGTCCTTGGCGGATATTTCCGGATGTAAGTTGCAGGAATATGAAGATTTGATGATTAAGCGCGGTGTGGTGTCTGAGCCGGTTGACCCTGCCCAAACTTTGGAATATGTGCAAAAGTCCGGCGGCGAGATCATTGCCAAGAAGGGCGCAACTTTCTATGCTGTGTCTGCTTCTGTTAACAAGATTTTGTCTGCTCTGGTGGCGGCCTACGACTCCGTAGCCACGGTTTCCACTATGATGCACGGGGAATATGGTATTGAAGACGTATGCCTGAGCACCATGACGATTATTGGACCGAACGGCACCAAGGGGAAAGTGCCCGTGGAGTTGACCTACGATGAGGAACTGAAACTGCGTGCCAGCGCCGATGCGCTGAAAGCCGTCATTTCCAGTTTGGAAATTTAAGTACGTTGGAAAGAGGGCATTCTATGTGTTAAATTTCCTGGAAATTACGGTGGATATAGCCCTTTATCTCCGAAATGTGAAACTGGGTAAGCAGCCAGAGTTGGCGAAATGAATGCTTGCCTAAAAAGTCATAAGGAACGGATT
>JAZKZB010000056.1:0-3005 GCA_045612425.1 Faecousia sp. | reverse complement strand
ACCCCCAAGCCCAGAGTGGTCATCTGTGTGCCCAGTGGGGTAACAGAGGTGGAAGAACGGACGGTAATCAATGCTGCCATTGATGCAGGCGCCCGTCGTGTGTACTTAATTGAAGAGCCAATGGCCGCGGCTTTAGGAGCCGGCGTGGACATTAGCGGTCCGAAAGGACAACTGGTGGTAGACATCGGGTGCGGTACGACGGATATTGCCTTGCTGACGTTGAACGGCGTGGCGGCATCTGCTTCTACAAAAGTGGCGGGTAACGCTTTTGACGAGACCATTGCCCGGGTAGTGCGGAAAAAATATGGGATTATCATTGGTCAGGCAACGGCGGAAGATGCCAAAATCCAAATCGGTTCGGTGTGGAAACGTCCGGAAAATGTGAGTATCAATATTAAAGGTCGGGACGTAAAAACCGGTATGCCCAAAGAAATTACCTTGTTCTCGGATGATGTGGAGGAGTCTCTGGGCAAATTGGCTCGTCAGATTGCCGACGAGGTGCTTTCCTTGCTGGACGAAGCCAGCCCCGAATTGGTGGGGGATGTTTATGAAAACGGCATTACCTTAACCGGTGGCGGTAGCCAGATTTGGGGTATGGACAGACTATTGACAGATAAGGTGGGTGTGCCTTGTACATTGGCGGATGACCCGGATTCTTGCGTGGTATACGGTTGCGGTAAGAGTTTGAACTGGATGAACCAAATGTCGGAAGGCCCTATCAATATTGCGAAAAAACGCATTTTGCGTGGATAAGAGATGCCCCGTCTTCTTTGGAAGACGGGGTCTGTTTATGCTATAAATATGGCAGGCTTAATCCTGGCAGGGGCAGATTTTGTATTCCGGTTCTGTCGGGGTGCAGTTATCGCATCCGTTGGGGGCAAATTGTCCGGCAGGGAAGGGAATTCGGGAAAACATTTCACAAGGATCCTCGGTACAACCGAGAGCGTCGCAACATTCTTTGACGGGGATTGCATAATCCAGAACGGGGACGATGAGTTGCGCAGAGCGTTCTAAACGGACAATGGAAAATTGTCCTAAGGTGACGTATAACCGACGTTGCTCACCGGACAATACCAAATCGTCGTCAAACATATCCCGAATAACAGAGGGAATCTGCAAAGAGGCGTCTTCCTTGCATTTGTCGGTGTTAATGTCCCGTACCTTGGATGAGAGAACCATCGGGTCAAGGACTTCCACCACGGCGGTGGGGCGGTTGGCGTACAACCGGGGCATACCGTCAGGTTCATGCAAACGGGTGTCGCTCCGGTAGATGTGCGCCCGGCTGTCTTCCCCACACAAAACGGCCCGTTTGGTAAATACTGCCAAGCCGTAAAGGGTGGCGGGACGGACAGCGCCAATGGTGGCATCGGCTAAAATTCGATAGTAGAAAGTAATGTCAATGCAGTAATGATTGCGGTCGAAGGCCACCGGCTCTACATCAATATATGTGTAAAGCAATTCTGCGCACCGTACCTTTGCGCCGGCGCTGGTGTCCAGCAGGGCTTGAGAGCCTCGGGTTAAATAGACACGCAAATCTTCAATGCAATCTTTGTCCCGGCAACTGTCGGTAATTTTTCGGGTGTGAATGGACATGGCCTGCTGCAAATCTTGGGGATCGCAACGCAGGGAGTCCTGACATTTGTCAGACATACTCGGTACCTCCCGATATTAAAATGGGATGAAGCATAACGCTTACAGGACAGTTTATGCATGCAAAAGAAAGAAGTGCAAAGGGAATGTATCCGAATGCCATGGAAAAAAAGAAAGCAGCCACCTCGGCAGAGGTGGCTGTATGCATTAGCCAAAGCGGTAGATGGTTTCGCTATAGTAGGGGGTACCGGCTTTTACAAAAGGTTGCGCCCATTCCGGATGATTGATGGAATCGGGGAAGTGCTGGGTTTCCAGGCAGATACCGCTTCTGCGGGGGTAAAGGACACCGTCTTTGCCCATTTCGTTTTCTATAAAGTTGCCGGTATAAAGTTGTACACCGGGACAACTGGTAGAAACGGCCATGGTTCTGCCGGATTCGGGGTCTGTTAAGATGGCGCAAGGGTCGGTAAACACTTCGAAATTATGGTCATACCCTCCTTGTAGTTGCAAGGAAGTGTAAGGGGCATCGATATCCCGACCGATGGCTTTTGGAGCACGAAAATCCATGGGGGTGTTTTCTACGAGGCGTAGTTCGCCGGTGGGAATGAATTGGCTGTCGCTGACCGTATAAAAACGGGCGGGCATGGTTAATATTTGCTCCATTGCTTTTTCTGTTTTTTCGTGACCTGCCAAATTGAAATAGGTGTGGTTGGTCATGTTAAATACGGTGTCTTTATCACAAATGCCGTCGTAGCGAATGCGAAGAAAACTGCCCTGCTCCAGAGAATAGGTCACGGAAATCGTGGCATTTCCGGGGAAGCCTTGGTCGCCGTCGGGGCTGAACAGACTGAGCCGAATGCGGTCGATTTCGGCTTCTGCAACCGTCCAAAGACGATTTTTAAAGAAATCGGTACCGCTGTGCAGATTGTGGCAGCCGTTGTCGTTGGGGTTCATGGCGTAAACTCTGCCGTTCATGGTGAATTGGGCGTTTTTAACCCGGTTTGCGTTTCTACCCACCGTTGCCCCGAAAAACGTACCGCTGGCAGTGTATTGATTGGGGTCATCAAAACCCAATACGACGTCAGATAAATTGCCCTTGGCATCGGGCACGAAAAGTTTGACTAAAGTAGCGCCGTAGTCGGAAATTACAGCGGTGAGATTCCCGCTGGAAATGGTGTATAAGGAGGCTTCAGAGCCATCTTTGAGAGCGCCAAAAAAAGTTTTCACAGATAAAACCCTACTTTCTTGTCGGATTTTGGAGTTGGTTTTTTTATTATACAACAAGGCGCCCGGTTTTTCAAATGCCGGGAGGCAGAAATATATCCATATCGGAGGGTGAAAATTTGTGCATGTTTTCCAAATTTTGCAAAAAGCACATTATTTTGTGTTTGCCTATTGCAAAAACCACAAGATAT
>JAZKZB010000055.1:0-1753 GCA_045612425.1 Faecousia sp. | reverse complement strand
ACCGCTTGGCCTCCGACTTCATTGTGACGACCAACGGTATAATCTCCGAGACCGGCTTCTGCATCGGTGAAAACGAGCAAGGGATAATCCGCAAGTTCTTTTAAATGCTTGAGGAATTCATCATTCTGCCCTTCACGTGATGCAATCCAAATACCACCGAGTGCACGTTTTTTGATCAGTTCTTCCAGATATACATTGTTTGCGGGAAATGAATCGATAGCCCAAGTAAAGGAAATAGTTGCAAGTCCGAGTTTTTGCTCAAGTGACAGTTCTTCAAATTTTAATTCTGTCAGTTGCTTCATATCGATAACCCCCTTCCGGTTATTACCAGAAAACTATATCACAGAATGGTTTTTTATGCAACCCATAATTATAAAAAAGTGGCGGAAATCCGCCACTTTTTGTGAATGTATCATTGGCTGCTTATTCAAAGAAAAATCGTTTTGGGGCATACATCTTCAGTTTTATAGAGATGCTACCTCGCAGTGCGTGGCTAAGGGACATTCTTGACATTTTGGACTGCGGGCCGTGCATATTTCACGGCCGAACAGCACAATGCGATGACAAAAATCACTGCTCTCTTCCGGGGGTAGAATCTTCCGAAGTTGCATTTCCACTTTTTCAGGATCCGTGCCATGGGAAAGACCGAGCCGTTCGCAGATACGTATGCAGTGGGTGTCGCAAACAACACTACCTGCAACCGCATATAAATCACCTAATAGGAGGTTTGCGGTTTTCCTTCCGACACCGGGAATTTTCAGCAATTTCTCCATGGTATCCGGCACTTTACCGTCATAGTCGGACAGAAGCATTTGGCAGGCTAATACAATATCTCTTGCCTTGTGTTTGTAGAAACCGCAGGAATGGATTAAGGTTTCCACATGACCGATATCTGCGTTTGCCATTGCTTCTAATGTGGGGTATTGGGTAAATAAGGCAGGTGTGACCATGTTTACCCGAGCATCCGTGCATTGAGCAGAGAGCCGTACGGCGATCATCAATTCATAATCTTTTTTATAGTGCAGGGCGCAGGGGGCTTCCGGATAGCGTTGTTTCAGTATGTCAATAATCTGTTTTGTTTTTTCTTTCATAGGAATCCTCCTTTTCGCTATTTTATCACATTTCTTGCAAGATGAAAAGATTTTTCTGCACAGATTTGTAGCGAAGTGGATAGAATGAAATAGTTTTTTGAAGGAGGATGGATATGGAGATCCCTTTGGATAAACTGGACTATGGAATGAGGGCGGTTGTGACGCATATTGGTTCTCAAGAATTGGTACGTTGTAGATTGAGATCTTACGGTTTGGTGGAGGGTACTGAGGTGGCATTGCGTTATCGAAGCCCGGATGGCGGCGTGACGGCATTGGCATTAAGGGGAACTGTGGTGGCGATACGAACGAAAGAATTGAATAAGATACGGATTCGTTTGCTATGAGGAATTCTCAAGAACAAAAGATGACAGTGGCATTGGCGGGAAATCCCAATGTAGGGAAGAGCACCTTGTTTAATACCATAACCGGTTTACATCAACACACCGGAAATTGGCCCGGGAAAACAGTGGATGTGGCGAGGGGTCATGTTCGCAGAAATAAATGTTGCTTGGAAATTGTGGATTTGCCCGGTACCTATTCTCTGCAAGGCAGTAGCGAAGATGAACGGATCGCCGGAGTATATCTTGCTTCCGGCAGGGCTAACTGTACGGTAGCGGTTTGCGATGGAAATGCATTGGAGCGTTCTTTGATTTTGGTGTTGC
>JAZKZB010000054.1:0-1639 GCA_045612425.1 Faecousia sp. | reverse complement strand
TATTCTTTCAGACGGACCGCCGAGGACGGCGGTCCCTACAAAAACACCGCCGTACCCCTGTAGGGACCGTCGTCCTCTGTAAAGGCCACATAGTATACAAAATGTTCGGGCAGATTGTATACACATTGCACAAGGTTTTAGCGGCGGTAGATTCGCTTGGATATGATGAGTTGTTCATCCATATCAATCTTGGCAATGATGAAATTCCCGTAGCATACAGCAATGGTCTTTTCGTCCAGGTAAGACAGTTCCATGTACTTGTCAATAAACGTTTCGCTGAGATAATAACGGTGATTCCGCAGGCTGATATAACCCTTGCAATTCACCTTTCGCAAAGTCTTGCCGGTGTCGTATTCCGGTTCCCGCAACACATCTGGAAGTTGACGAGAACTGGGCGTATAATGCTTGGCCGGAACATCCAGCCCAAGAGCGCTGTGCGGTCGTTCTGTGTTAAATTCTATCAGATAGTCATCGAACAGTTGTTGTGCATGGGCCAAATTGCGGATCGGTGTTCTTTTTATCAAATCCTCATTTAAAGTTCTGTGAAACCGTTCTTCTTTTCCTTGTGTCTGGGGATGTAATGGCCGACCATGGATTGGTAAAACATCAATCTGCATCATCCATAGTTCAAACAAAGTGTAACCGCCCTGACTATCTCCCCAAGGCGCTCCGTTGTCGCATAATATGGCATTTGGAAGCCCATTTCTGCGAAAAACATGCTCCAAACTGCTTTTTACGCTTTCCCAACGCTCATTATCATAAGCATCCAGACAGAGTAAATTACGAGAATGGTCATCCTTCATTGTCAAGGGGTGACATCGATTTCCGTCCAGCATAGCAAAGTGTCCCTTAAAATCCATCTGCCACAGGTCGTTGGGAGCTTGGCGCACAAAGCGTTGGAAAGCCTTGTGTTGGGCGCTTTGCTCCGGAGTCACAAATCCATTGCGTTTTAAAATAGAAGTAGCCGTGGACGGCGCAGGAAGACCCACATTACCTTTGTCAGCCAAATACCGCAGTATCTTCCTTGCACCCCAGGTGGGATGGTTGATCCGCACAGATGTGATCAGCAGTTCCATCTCAGACGAAGTCTTGTTCGGGTGACTGAATGGAGCATGGCTTTTGTCTTGCAGTGGAATACCACTTTGATAGCGCTCCAGCCATTTGTAACCGGTGTTGCGAGTAATCCCGAATTCCCGACACAGGGCACTGAAATTGCAGCCAACTTCCCCGGCACGTATTACGAATGTTTTTCTTAAATGTTCCACAGTTTCCTCTTTCCAAGGCATTAAACCATCTCCTTTGTACGACGATTTTTGCCTTTATTATATCATGAAACTGTATACCATGTGCCCGAACATTCTGTATACTATCATACCAGTCTATACAGTCCCCGGCGGTCCGTTGAGTGCGGTGGTGGTTTGGCGGACCGCCCGGGAGGGCGGTCCCTACAGGGGTGCGGTGGTTTAGCGGGCGGATGATATCCGCCCCTACAATGAATGGGATCGTAGGGGCGGTTATTAACCGCCCGAATTGTAACCCCCCTCTCATTCTAAGCCAATTATCAATTATCAATTATCAATTATCAATTCAAATTCTGCATTCAGCATTCTGCATTCTGCATTAAAAAAATATAGTGTTC
>JAZKZB010000053.1:0-3622 GCA_045612425.1 Faecousia sp. | reverse complement strand
CATCGTAGATCATAATTTCGCTCCTTGCAGATCATAAAGTAAGTTTTGGTAGGCTTATTTTATCACAACGGGGCGCAAATTGGAAGTACCGTTCCCCACACAGTAAAATAATCCTTTACAAGCTCTTTCCCTTTGCCGTATAATGAAATTATAACCAAGCCAAGAGAAAGCGATGTGAGATCCGTGCCCAACCCCTACTTACCGCTGGATACCTATATCCCCGACGGCGAACCCCACGTCTTTGACGACCGGGTGTATCTTTTTGGTTCCCATGACAAAGAATGCGGCGATACCTACTGCATGCTGGACTATGAATTCTGGTCCGCACCGGTAGACGATTTGAACAACTGGAGCTGCAAGGGTCCGTCCTACAGCGCCAAGCAGGACCCCCAGTACAGCGACAAGCTCCAATATATGTACGCCCCCGACGTGGTACAGGGCAATGACGGAAGATTCTATCTTTACTACTGCATGTCCGGTTACAAGGGCTCGTGCGGCTATGGCCCCCGCATCAGCGTGGCTGTCTGCGACACCCCCGACGGAAAATACGAATACTACGGCTTCGTCCGCAATCCCGACGGCAGCCCCATGCTGAAATACGTCACCTTTGACCCGGCTGTGATCAATGACGATGGCGCGATCCGCCTGTATTACGGCACATGGTATCCCTTCCACGAATATTCCAGATTGCTGGACGGCGTTTTCTACCAAGTGGAAAGCCGGATGTTCGGCAAGTCGGTAGACGAAATTAAATCCTATCCTGACGGCGTTATGGGCGCAAACCATGTGGAACTGGAAGACGATATGCTGACCATCCGCTCCCAGCCGCGCCACATCCTGCCCAACCGGGTGAAAGGCACTTCCTTTGAAAAGCATCCCTTCTTCGAAGCCAGCTCCATCCGCAAAATCGGCAGCACCTATTATTTTATCTATTCCTCCCTGCAGGGTCATGAACTGTGCTACGCCACCAGCCAGTACCCCGACCGGGATTTTACATTCCGGGGCGTCATCGTATCCAATGGCGATGTGGGCATAGATGGCCGCAAGGAAAAAGACCGGCTCAACACCACCGGCACCAACCACGGCAGTATTGAATGCGTAAACGGTCAATGGTACATATTCTACCACCGCAACACCAACAAAACCGCCTATTCCCGGCAGGCCTGCGCCGAGCCCATCACAATTCTTCCCGACGGCACCATTCCTCAGGTGGAGATCACTTCCCAAGGCCCCGCCGGTAAGCCGTTGGAAGTGGGCAAATCTTACCCCGCACCCATTTGCTGCCACCTGTATACCAAAAACATGCCCCATCAGGGCAATGGCATCATCAAGCAGAATGTGCCATACATCACCTGCGAGGATGGCCAGCGAATCGTGGTAGCCATCCACAATACGAAAATCACCTACAAATACTTCGCCTTCTCCGGCGCGCCTGTGGTGCTGAAGCTGCGCTGCCGGGCTTCCGGAAACGGCACGCTGGCTGTGCGCTTGGACGGCCAAATCGCCCCTGTTGCCGAAAGGAACGTGGCGCAAAACAGCGATTGGACAGAAATCTCCATCCCCTGCGCCATCCCCGAAGGCCGCCACGCCGTGACTCTGCTGTGGCGCGGCAAAGAAAAACTGCGGCTGGAAACCATTGAATTTGGCTACGAAGGATAAAAACACCGGTGCTGTCCATGTCATTGGGAACAGCACCGGTTTTTTCGGATCTGCGTTATTTTCTCGGGGTATTCTAGCTTGCAGGCCAACGCTCCTACACTGCCCCATGCAACCAGCAACGCATATTATTTCCGCATTTTCCCTTTACAACCATTTGAAATATTGGTATACTAACATTGCACGTTGGGATCCATATTTGTGGCGAAAGGATCCCTTTGCCGCTTTATACATAATGCAAGTCCCTGGAAATTCCAGGGACTTCCTTGCAACAGCAACGGCAATGCTTATACAAGCCATTTCTGCACCAGGGGGATTGAGCTATGGATATCCAAGAAAAAAACCGCATTTCAGAGCAAATCGTTCAAGTCGTCCAATCTTTGCAAAGTGATCCTGCCGATTGGGTTGAGTTTGCCAGAGTTGGTGCGCCTCTTTCTGCCGCAGGGATTCAGTACAAGCAATACGATTTTCTGAAACTGCGGCCGTTTTTGAATGAATTCCAACATGTTTTGGAGTTTCGAGATGTGTGCGCCGAGGGAAAGACCCCCGTATGCTATGTCCGCCCCCGGGAAGTGCCCTTGGACATCAGCAACGAAGAGAACACCCTTCACGAGGAGGAAGCGCCCCCCGTTCAAAACCAGAACGGGCGAATTCCTACGCAAAAATCATGGCTTACCAGCTGGGCCATCATTCGCCCTGCTCAATATAAGGCTTTGTCCGAATTGGCGCTGCCCGAGAATTGGTATTACGGTACCAACGAATCTACCGATTCCGACGAATTTCCGATATTAAGAAATTATTTGAACTATACCTTCAAACGGCTGTGCTATGAGCAGAAGGTGGTCATTCGAAAAGACGAAGAACGAAACGAAGAATATGCCGCTTTCAACACCGGGTTGGTTGATAAGAAATATGAATACATATATGCCTTGTTTAAGCAGAACACACGGTATCCTACACCTTACTGGTATTTGCTGGACTTCGTTGTTGCCGGAGAAGATACAGGAAAAACACTAAACCGCTTCTTCAACCCCCTCCCTGCCAAGGCCGATTATTTTGAAAACCGCATTGAGAATATGCTGTTTGATTCCTCCACCGGCGATCTGATGTGCGACTACACCCATATTATTGTGGAGCGTGCGGAACGTCTGCCGAAGGAATTTCTGGAAGATAATTGCCCGGCCAATATGCTGACAATTGACGGCATGGATCTGGAAGACGCATACAACTGTGACGATCTGACTCGGAAAGCTTACTTTGAGCAATTAGGCAAATCGATTCAAAGTTCCCAGAGAATTTTTAATCGGTTGAAAAATCGCATCGATGATGCCGTCGAACTGGCAAAAAAGCGAACGGAATGGAACTATAAAACTGCAATCCCCATGTACTACCCCACGCGGAACAAAGGATCGCTGTTGCTTCCCTTGGCATTGAGTGACGAAAGTCATGTTGATCTGGCTTTGGTTGTCATTCGAAATCCGTCTGGCTCCTACCAAGGCGAAACCATTCTTCCCCTCGATTGGGCATACAGTAACAGCAGACTCGTCGCCCGTCCCGATAGCGATTGGCTAAAGACCGAGGCAATCACCACCTGTTCCGATACGCCCGACGAGCCGCAAGAATAATATTCTGCCCAGTCTGCCATCTATTGACGCTTCGATACTTACATAATAATGAAGAACACCATCCGGATGGATGGTGTTCTTTTTTGGTTGCGGAGGCAGGACTCGATCTGCATTTTCGCCCTTGGCGAAAATTAAGGTTCCGCTGCGTCCAGCCGCAGCGGGCGGCGCTCATCCGCGCCGCATTTAATCTGTTCGAGTCCCGCCCCTTGCGAAAAGAGAAAAGAAAAACACCACCCGTTTGGGTGGTGTTTCCTTTTCTGGTTGCGGAGGCAGGACTCGAACCTACGACCTCCGGGTTATGAGCCCGACGAGCTTCCAACTGCTCTACTCCGCGATATTTA
>JAZKZB010000052.1:0-11054 GCA_045612425.1 Faecousia sp. | reverse complement strand
ATTGGGGGGGTTAGCGGACACGCAGTCCTGTCCGGGGAAATGCCGCCGCCCTTCCTGCGCCCCTTGCACGGAAAAATTGGTTCTGCCGACAAACATGGTTAAGATGACAGCAAAAATGCCCAAATTGGGGTTAATGCGTTTTTTTACCATACGCATGGTGGTCATTAAATCGCTTAGTCCCTCCAAAGCGTAGTATTCGCACTGCACCGGAATCAAAACGCTATCTGCCGCCGCCAAGGCGTTTAAGGTCAAAAGTTCCAAGGAAGGCGGACAGTCAATCAGAATGATGTCATATTCCTCCCGCAAAGGTCTTAATGCCCGGGAAAGACAGTGGTGCGCATCTTCCATCCCTACCAATTCTACCCCAGCGCCTGCCAAATCTGCGCAGGCAGGTAAAACATCACCAAATTTCGTGGAAATGATGGCGTCTTTGGGGCTTACCCCGTTAATAATCACGTCGTAGATGGAGTATTTGATTTTTCGTTTCTCGATACCGAGTCCGGATGTGGCGTTGGCCTGGGGGTCAAAGTCACACATAAGGACTTTCAATCCGGCATCTTTCAGGCAGGCGGTGAGATTTACGGTAGTCGTGGTTTTTCCCACGCCGCCTTTTTGGTTTACCACGGAAATAATGTTACCCATGGGAGCCTCCTTCTATATCGTGTTTCACGTGAAACACGGACAACGAGATTAACAAAATGTTTCACGTGAAACAATGGGAATATTGGAAGAAAAAAGTGCCGCATGCCCGGAATGCTCAGCCAAAACGACCACAAGAAAGGCCATAAGCAGAAAGGCAAGAAAAGTAACAATCAGCGCAATCACCATCATACGGATAGAGGAGCGCAGTTTTTGCAACTGTTCTTCCGGGGAAAGTGTGGCTTGCCGTTTTCGCTGGGCTCGTTTTTTCGGGGGTGCATACGGGGTGTGCCGAGGCAATAAAATCGGTGTGCCGGGCTCTACAGGATATTTTTCTGCTTCCGCTAAGCATTCTTCGCAGAAAACCCGATGGTCCTTTAATTTTTTGCCACATTTAATGCAGTCCATAAATGGTGCCACCCCTTTCCTTATCATCTTCTTTATTCTACAACAAAAAATCCCGTCCGTAAAGAGGGAAATCGGGAAAAATAAAAAGAAACGCCCCCAAATTTTGGAGGCGTGACTTTGCAATTACTGCATTTGCGCAAGACGTTGCTGAATACTGCTGATAATCATATCTAATGCAATTTGATTTTTTCCGCCCTCGGGAACCACAATATGCGCAAACTTCTTACTGGGTTCCACATATTTTTCGTGCATGGGCTTTACAGTTTGCTGATATTGGGTCAAAACCGAGTCTAAGGAACGGCCTCGTTTGTTCACATCCCGTTTAATCCGTCTGCAAAGGCGAATATCTGCATCCGTATCTACGAAAATCCGAATGTCCATCAAATCTCGCAAGTTCGGGTCGGCAAAAATTAAAATGCCTTCTACAATAATGACCCGGTGCGGGGCAATATTCAGCACTTCGTTGCTACGGTTGTGCACCCGGAAGTCGTAAACCGGGCATTCAATGGCGCGCCCCTGGCGCAGTTGGGATAAGTGGGTTACCATCAAGCCGGTTTCAAAGGCTTCCGGTTCGTCGTAATTGATGACGCACCGTTGCTCGTAGGACAGTTCGTCGTGACGTTTGTAATAATTATCGTGGCTGATGACGGTTACGATGTCTCCAAAATGCGCCACTAAATTTTTCGTGAGCGTGGTTTTTCCGCTGCCGGTACCGCCGGCGATGCCAATTACTAAAACATCTTGCTTCATAAACCGTTCTCCTTTAGCAGTCGGATTCCAAAAGCGTTTTGCATAGGGAAATGATTTCAGGGTTGTCCAGAGAATTTTCCCAAGTTAACGAACCTTCTCCCTGACGGAGCAAATTGGCTTTTTCCAAGCGACGATGGGTTTCTTTTGCGGTACCTTCCCCACCGTCCAGCAAGTCTACCTGAGGCCCTAAAATCCGGCGGAGGACTGGGGTGGCAAAGGGATAATGGGTACATCCTAAAACCAAAGCATCCAATTTACCCACGTAAGGCGATAAAATTCCACGCAAAAGGGTTTCGGATTCTGCAGAGTCTGCCTTTCCGGACTCTATCAAATCCGCTAAGCCCGGCGCCGGCAAGCGCAACACCTGGCAATGGTTGGAAGAATTTTCTACCAGTTTTTGAAATTTTTCTTCTCGCAGCGTTACCGGTGTAGCCAAAACGCCCACAGTTCCGCCGGGGTATTTTTGGGCGGCCAATTTCAACGCCGGCTCAATGCCCACCACAATTAAATCCGGATAGGTTTCCCGAAGTTGGTCAATGGAAGCAGCGGTTGCGGTGTTGCATGCCACAACCAATGCCTTAATTCCCTGCCGGCAAAGTTGCCGGGCGGCGTTTAAGGAGAGCGCACGGACTTCCTCCGTGGGGCGGGAACCATAAGGGGCGTTGGCGGAATCCCCAAAATAGAGAAAACGCTCCTGAGGCATTTGCTTGCGTAATTGTCGCAAAACACTGATGCCACCCACACCGGAGTCAAAAACGGCAATATAATCATTTTTTTGGTTCATATGTATCACCAGATTATTGTGTTTTTTACCATTTTAGCAAATTTGTGTTGCGGTTGCAATGGGGAAATGAAAATTCTGTCTATTCTCACAGTAAAAGGGATGGAAGAAAACCGCCCCGAAAACGAGGCGGTTTACATAATTTCCTTATTTGCTCAAGTATTGATGGATTGCGGCAGCGCCCTTTTTGCCTGCGCCCATGGCCAAAATGACCGTTGCGGCGCCGGTAACGGCATCGCCGCCGGCGAACACGCCGTCACGGGTGGTCATTTCCTGCTCGTCTACAATCAGACAACCCTTGCGGTTGGTATCCAAACCGGGGGTGGTGGAGCGAATCAGGGGGTTGGGGCTGGTGCCAAGGGACATAATCACCGTGTCCACATCCAAAATAAACTCAGAATCGGGCACTTCAATGGGACGACGGCGACCGGATGCATCGGGCTCACCCAGTTCCATACGTACGCACTTCATGCCACCGACACGACCTTCTGCATCAGGAAGGATTTCCACGGGGTTGCACAGGGTCTTAAATTCGATGCCTTCTTCCTTGGCGTGGTGCTGTTCTTCCAAACGGGCGGGCATTTCGGCTTCGCCACGGCGGTAGACCACATACACCTTTTCAGCGCCCAAACGCATGGCGCAACGGGCGGCATCCATTGCCACGTTACCGCCACCGACCACGGCTACGGCCTTGGACTTGATGATGGGGGTATCGTAATTTTCGTCGTAAGCCTTCATCAAATTGGTACGGGTTAAGTACTCGTTGGCGGACATAACGCCCTTCAGGCTTTCGCCGGGGATGTTCATAAACATGGGAAGACCTGCGCCGGAACCTACGAAAACGGCTTGATAGCCCATTTCGAACAGTTCATCGATGGTCAGAACCCGACCGATGACCATGTTGGTCATGACTTCCACGCCCAGCGCTTCCAACTTGGTGATTTCGTTGGCAACAATGGCCTTGGGAAGCCGAAATTCGGGGATGCCGTAAACCAGAACGCCACCGGCAGTATGTAGCGCTTCGAACATCGTCACTTGATAACCCAATTTTGCCAAATCGGAAGCGGCGGTCATACCGGCAGGGCCGGAACCGACTACGGCCACCTTTTTGCCGTTGGATTCCACTTTTTCAGGCATAGCGTTGATGTTTTCCCGATACCAGTCGGCCACAAACCGTTCCAAACGGCCGATTGCCACGGGTTCTCCCTTAATTCCCCGAACGCAGCGGGCTTCGCACTGGGTTTCCTGGGGGCAGACACGGCCGGACAAAGCAGGCAGTGCGTTGGTAGAGGAAATGATTTCATAAGCGGCCTTAAAGTCGCCTTCCTGAACCTTGGCAATAAATTCGGGAATCCGCACATTTACGGGGCAACCTTCCACACACTTGGGGTTTTTACAGCCTAAGCAACGGTTGGCTTCTTCCATGGCCATTTCTGCGGTATAGCCCAAGGTAACTTCCTTAAAATTGCGGGCGCGAACCTGAGGATCCTGCTCAGGCATGGGGATTTTGGTTAAAGACATATTTGCCATAACAGTTCCCTCCTTACGGAATCAAGGCTTTGCCCATGGAATCCATGCGACAAGCGTGTTTTTCTGTGACTTCTGCCTCTCTGCCACGATAAGTGGAGTTACGGCTCATCAGTTCAGCAAAGTCTACCTTGTGGCCGTCAAACTCCGGACCATCCACACAGGCGAACTTGGTTTCTCCGCCTACGGTGACACGGCAACCGCCACACATACCCGTGCCGTCGACCATAATGGGGTTCAAAGACACGCTGGTGTGGGTGCCGAAGGGTTCTGTGGTTTTGCAGACGAACTTCATCATGGGGATGGGTCCGATGGCCAAAACCTCGTCAAACTGTTCGCCCTGCTCCAGCAATTCCTGCAACGGTTGCGTGACCAAACCGTGACGGCCGTAAGATCCGTCGTCGGTCATGAGAATCAGATGGTCGGCAACGGCTTTAAATTCGTCTTCCAGAATCACAATATCCTTGCTTCGGAAACCAACAATCACCGTTACTTCTGCGCCGGCTTCTTTAAATGCCTTAGCAGAGGGCAGTGCAATGGCGCAACCTACGCCACCGCCAACGACGCAGACTTTTTTCTTTCCTTCCACGGGAGTGGGTTTGCCCAGAGGGCCAACAAAGTCCCGGATATAGTCGCCCACATTGAGGTTACCCAAAGCAATGGTAGCAAAGCCTACTTTTTGGAAAATAATGGTAACCGTCCCTTTTTCCCGATCGTAACCGGCAATGGTCAGCGGAACTCGTTCGCCCTGCTCATCGATGCGGAAAATAATAAATTGTCCGGCTTTTGCCTTTTTCGCAACGAAAGGGGCTTCAATCTCCATCAAAGTGACGGCAGAATTTAGTTCTTTCTTGCCAACGATTTTGAACATGGATATATCCTTCTTTCTTAGAATGTAAAGTCGAAATTGGGCATAGGCCCATCATTTTTATTATAGCCCTTAGGGGTGGGTTTGTCAAACAAATCTGCATAATTTTGGTATTTTTAGGTTTACATAACTTTTATAAACCCAGCGCGACCCGGAAAAGGTCTGCCACCTGTGCAATTCGTCCGGGCGTAAAGGGACTTTCCAGTCCGGCAGAGTCCAGAAAACTTAGCAAAGCCAAGCCGGTGTTGGACAAGTTTGTTTTGTATTTTGTAAGACCGGCGCCGGGTTGGGCCAATTCCAGTTGATACAGTTGCATAGCCGCATCATTGCTGACCACATAACTGATGACATAGTTGGGTTCGGTGAAAAAATGAGGAATGGCCACAAAACTCCGGCTGTCCCATTGCCAAGCGTCAAACCCGAAGCGTTTTCCCATTTCTGCAAAGAGACTATAGATTTCGTCGGTGGTGATGTTTTCTGCTGTGTATAATTGTTGTTCGAACCAGGCATACCCGGCTTGTTCCACATAGACAGCCAAGCCGTCGGCCAGTTTTGCTTTGGTGAAATGTTCTCCGCCATAGCAAAGACTTAAATATTCCATCCCCTGGGAAAAGATTTCTGCCACATCAATATCCGCCACAGAGCCAAAAGACAGGTAGTCGTTGCAGAAGTGACCGAATTCGTGGGCGAAGGTCAAGTGGTCGTCTATGGTGCCGGCAGGGTTGAGGAATACATAGGGCACTTGATAATTCATGAGATAGATTTCAAAGGAAATGTCGTATTTCTTGCTGGAAAACGTGATGTCATAAAGATTACGTGTTTCCATAACGGAAAAAGCATTCAGGATTTCTCCGCCCATGGTATTTGCCACGTTTTTCACATAGGCAAAGGTTTCCTCTTCTGTAGAAGCCGTACGAAAACTGCTCCACATATTTCGACTGACGGCTTTCCGGTACAGAGGAACCAGGGAATCCTGAATATCCTGAAGCAAAGAATCCACTTGTTCCGGCACATAGTCCCGCCCAAAAGTGTAAGCATAGGAAAAGGCAAGGTAATTGTCGAATCCTGCATATTGGGCGATACTTTGGCGAACTTCTACCAATTCCCGTAAAAGTTCGGCCATTTTGGTGCCGTATTTTTGGTAGTATGCCTCAGAACCGAACATTGTCTTGCTGGATTCTGAGGTGAGTTCATAGTATTGGCTTTCCAACAGCGCCTCTTGCTCCATCAAAGCGGTAAATGTTTCATCCCAAAAACTTTCTCCGGAGTAAGCGTCGAAGAAACCTGCCCCGAAGTATTCTTCGGATTCCAGTTGTTCTTTCAGGGAGCAATCTGCCAAGGCATAAAGCAGATTTTCAAGGCAGGCATCCACCGTCGCCATGCTTTGGGTACAGAAATTGTACTCCCCTTCCCAGTAAATATCCGTTAAGTCCTTGCAGTAGTGAATATTAGATAGCGCATACTGGGTGTAAAAATTGTAATAATGGTCATAAAAGGCATAAACCGCATCCATCAAGGTTTCCAGCGTGGGAGACTGAGACAGGACAATCGCATCGGCGGAAGCCTGTTGTAGCATCGCCACATCCGGACGGACATAGGTCATATCGGAAAAGGTTGGCTCCAAGGGTGGGCGCAGGAATAGGCATCCGCCTAACAATAAAGAAAACGTGAGCAAATAAATTAGAAAAAGATGAAAGCGTTTTTTCATAAATATCCCGCCTTTCTTGCACATAGCATATCATAAAATCGTGCATCTGGCAACGAAAAGTGCAGGAAAAACAAGAAAGAATCGAAACAGAACGAAGGTTGACATAATTTTAAAATAAAAGGTGTTTTTTGGGTGTTGGTAAACATAAGTTTTCCACATTATCCACAGAGTTCTCCACAGGAAAAAGGGGAATTGATTGGGAAAATAAAGGAAAATTATGGGTTGTCCCTGAAAAATCCCCTCTTCCGGTGTCAACCGAAAAGAGGGGATTTGGTTTCCATAAAACTTTTAATATTGGGCTTGTATTCCGAAGATGTGGGATTGGTTTTTCTCCCCATTGTCTTCCTGTCGACCGGCGTCAAGACGGAGCAAACCTTCAGGAGAAAGTTCCCAGGAAAGGCATAAATTCTCTCCTTCCCGGGCTTCGGAGAGATAGCGCACAGAAAATTCCCGCAGGCTATGGCACTGGTGGAAATTTCCGGGAAGCACATCTTCCATCCAATCTAAGTAA
Organism: Faecousia sp.; assembly: GCA_045612425.1. Classification (GTDB taxonomy): domain Bacteria; phylum Bacillota; class Clostridia; order Oscillospirales; family Oscillospiraceae; genus Faecousia. The sequence continues at coordinate 3,862 of JAZKZB010000052.1, read as the reverse complement.
CGACAGTTGTTCATGTGACCATTGCAATCGGTATCGGTGTAGCGAACCGTCCGCACACATTGATTTTGCCGGGATTTCAGGGGAAAGGTACCGGGAACGGTCAGTTCGTTGCCCCGAAGAAGTCCATCCACTTGCACGCCGCTTTTATCGGGCAAAACCAGAGCCCTTTGCTGAGAATCCATAAGAACCCACAAACTGATGGCGCGGAAGAGTTCTTGCCCCTGGGCATCATACGCCACAGAAGAGCGGGGATAAGCGGTGCGGGTGGTGGGCATGGGCCATGTTTCTACGGTAATGGTCTCTCCGGATGTTGGAAGTCGGGTGATTTGCACCCGATGACGCAAGACTGCCCAAAACAGGTTTTTGAGAGCCAGTTCTTCCCGTCCGGTTCCCAGCAGGACACTGTGATTTCCGGCAGATTCCTGCAAAAAAGCAAGCAAATGGCTGGGTTTCAGTCTGGCAAAACGGTCTGTATCGGAAGATAAAACAGAAAATGTTTGGGAATAAATGGGCTTCATAAAATGCTACCTTTCTATGGGCCAAGTGTGACGGGCAAAACGATGGTTTTCTCGTTGCGATAGAGGAGCAGTTGGACGGTTCGACCATCGGGACAGGTGGACAAAACAAGGGTTAAATCTTCCGGCGAGCGGATACTGCGGTCATTCACGCCCAGGAGAATGTCGCCGGGCAAAAGTCCTGCTAAATGGCCGGGGGAATTTTCTTCTATGTGGGAAATGCAAACCCCGGCGGGGAGGTTATAATATTGCTGATAGACTTCCGGCACAGAATTTCCGGAAATACCAAGCGTTGACCATACCACATCGGTTTCCGCCGGCGCGGACAGAGAATCGTCAGACAAGGAAAACCCTGACCCGGGATGAAAAACCGCAGGACTTTCCGGCACATAGGATAAAGTGTTTTGAATGCGGATATTCAAAAGGCTCAGGGCGCAAAAAACACCGCTGAAGAAAATAACGGCTACCAGCAGGAAGGCCACCGGACCGCCATAATTTCTGGGCGGTTGGGTAGAGCCGTTGCGAAATGCGTACTCCTGTGCAGGCGTATCAAATTGGTCGTTTTGTTCTTTCATAGGAAACCTCAAAAAAGACGGATTTACAAAACCTGAGGCAAAGTGAAGGTAAAGGAGGTAGTTCCGTCCTGACTGGTAACGGAAATGTTTTCTTTATGGTAATCCATAATGGTCTTCACGATATAAAGTCCCAACCCCCAACTGTCCCGGTTTTGGGAACGGCTTTTGTCCAATTTGTGGAAGCGGTCAAATAAAAGAGGCAGTTCTTCTGGGGGGATGTTCGGGCCGGTGTTGGTGATGCTTACATAGGCTTTATGTCCTGCTTCTTGCACCGTTAGGCCCAAAATTCCGCCCTCGTCGCAGAATTTAATGGCATTATCCAGCAAATTGTAAAGGACCTGTGTGATTTGGTCTTGGATGGCCTGGGTGTAGACGGGGTGTTCCGGGAGGGTTACCTGCACATCCAGTTTTTTCTCCAGAATTTTTTGCTCAAAGGAGATGAGCACTTGCCCGGCCAGTTCCGTCAAGTCAAAACGGGAAAGTTGATCCGAGGGTAGTTCCCCTTGATTTTGCAAACGGGAAATATCCAGCATACTGCGCACAAGCCGGCTGAGCCTTTTTGTTTCATCGGACACCAAGGTCAAGTATTGCCGTTGCTTTTCTTCGGGAATGGTGCCGTCTAAAATGCCGTCTACATAGCCGGAAATGGCGGTCATGGGGGTTTTCAGTTCGTGAGAGACATTGGCCACAAATTCCTGCCGTCTGTATTCACTGTTTTGCAAAGAGGAGGCCATATTATTGAAAGCCAAAGCCAAATCTTCCACTTCTGCGGTTTGGCGACCGGGAAGTTGCGCCCGGGCAGTTAAATCTCCGTGACCAAAGGCCCGGGCAGTTTTTGCCAAATCCCGCAAGGGGGCAGATTGCCGTCGGGCAAAAAAGATCATGGCAATGACGCAAACAATGCTTGCGCCTAAAGACAAGAAGAGAAAGATTTTGAAGATGGAGGACATGATGGCCAGACCGGAAGAAACGGGCCGGGATACAATCACAACCCCCAACGGGCCACCGGAAATGTTGCGAATGGGTACGGAGACCACAAAACGGGCATCGGGATATAGTCCGTCCATCGTTCCCATATCCACGCAACCGTCTTCCGAAAAGGTGCGGTGCAGATAATCTCGATTCAGTACCATACCTGTATGTTCACATCCGTAAGGCTGATGGGCGCAGTAGAGCAACTGTCCCTGCGCATTACAAATCACCGCATCGGCATCGGAAACAGAAGTGGCGGTACTCAGGGCAACGGAATAATTGCGGAAGGACATGGTAGGGTCTGTCGCATAGGCTTGCACCAATTGGGCAATGGCACGACCGTCGGTTTTCAGTCGGTCGATGGTCCAATCGGTTAAGAAGTTTTTTACCAGCAGTTGAAAACTGATACCAACCACCAGAAGAACCGCCAGTAAAAGAAGCGCAATTATGGCAAAAAACCGGCCGACAGAGGTTTTCATTGATTACTTACCTCAAATTTATAACCAACACCCCAAACGGTTTTCAGGCACCAGGATTCCGAAACGCCTTCCAGTTTTTCCCGCAGGCGTTTTACATGAACGTCCACGGTGCGAGAGTCACCGAAATAGTCAAAGCCCCAAACTTCGTCCAGCAGTTGGTTGCGGGTATAAACCCGATTGGGAGAGGAGGCCAAATAGTAGAGCAGTTCCATTTCTTTTGGTGGGGTGTCTACTTTTTTTCCGTCTATGGTCAATTCAAAGGCATCCATGTCAATAACCAGTTTGTCAAAGGTCAGTTTTCGTTCTTTTTTCTCTGCAATTACCCGGTCGCTTCGGCGCAAAACGGCTTCGATACGCGCCAAAACTTCCCGCATTTCAAAGGGTTTGGTGATATAATCGTCTGCGCCGGCTTTTAAGCCTTGCACTTTGTCGTTCAGTTCGCTTTTGGCGGTGAGCATAATAATGGGGGTCTGGCTTTCTGCGCGGATGCTTTTGCATACCGACCAGCCGTCCATAACAGGCATCATTACATCCAGAAGCACCAAATTCGGCTGGATGGAGCGGAATTTGGCAAGACCTTGACCGCCGTCAAAAGCCAAAGTGACGGCATACCCCTCTTTTTCCAAATACAGTTGCAGAAGTTCGGCAATATTGCGGTCATCTTCTACAACCAAAACAGAAATTGCCATAGAACGTACCTCCTGAAAAATTTCCTTTTTCTATTATTATAACGAATTTTCCCCATTTGTCATGAACAATTTTTTAAGAGTTCTCCCCCAATTTGTGAACACGGGGATTTTCCTTGCATATCCTTGACGCATAGAGTATAATAGCAACAGTGCGACAACAGAAAGGAGCAAGAAGATGATAGAATACATAAAAGCCATATTGTTTGGCATTGTGGAGGGCATTACGGAATGGTTGCCGGTCTCTTCTACGGGGCATTTGATTTTATTGGATGAATTTGTAAAACTGGATGTTTCGGAAGCCTTCTATGAAATGTTTCAGGTGGTCATTCAATTAGGCGCGATTTTGGCGGTCATTGTGCTTTTCTTCCATAAATTGAATCCCTTTTCTCCCCGGAAGACAGCCGTACAGAAAAAAGACACCTGGTCACTGTGGTTTAAAGTGGTGGCGGCGGTGATTCCTTCGGCGCTGGTAGGTGTGGTTTTGGACGACTGGATGGATGCGCACCTATACAATTATTTTGTGGTGGCGTTGATGTTGATTGGTTATGGCGTTGCGTTCCTGTTTGTGGAAAAATGGAATGAAAAACGAACCATAGCGGTGGCGGATGTGGGGAGCATTACCTATAAAACCG